>JAOTYS010000185.1 GCA_029861795.1 Gammaproteobacteria bacterium
GGGAACTCTTTATAAAGACCAGTCACCCCCACCAGGGCCGAATGCTCCGTCTCCGAATTATTAGTTGCGTGGGCGTGAGTCGCCATCACTGCTGCGCCACCATATGACAAGCCACTCTAGTATTTGTTTTGATCGTGTACTCAGGCACAGTTGTCCTACAAATATCCATCACATAAGGACAGCGTGGGTTAAACGCACAGCCAGCGGGGACATTGTGCAGCGATGGCATCACCCCTGGGATCTGATTCAATGGTTGACCCGGACTAGTGTACTGAGGTAGCGCATTGATCAAACCCGAGGTATAGGGATGGAGCGCGTGCTGCACGATCTCCCTGGTCGGTGCATCTTCCACCAGCCTGCCTGCATACATCACCAAAGTACGTTGAGTTACTGCAGAAACCACCCCCAAATCATGGGTGATCAAAATCAATCCCACACGATTACGTTCACACAACGACAGCAACAGCTCGATGATCTCTGCTTGAATGGTTACATCTAGGGCAGTGCTCGGCTCATCCGCGATGATCAGCGCAGGGGTCGTCAATAGCGAAATGGCGATTACTACACGTTGTCGCATGCCGCCCGACAGTTCATGAGGGTATTGTGCAAACCGCGCCTCAGGTGCCGGTATTTGCACTTGAGCGAGGTTGTTGATGGCGATTTCCTTCGCATGCGCATTTGTAATCTGCTGATGCGCTTTAAGCGCTTCCACCATCTGAGTGCCAATGGTGAGCACCGGGTTCAACGTCATCATCGGATCCTGAAAGATCATGCTAATCCTGTTGCCCCTAATTTTTCTCATCTCCTCCCGTGACAGCTTTACTAAGTCGAGCCCACCAAACAGAATCTCTCCTCTAGAGACGTAACCCGGCTTGCTAATGAGATTGAGAATAGAAAAGGCCAATACGGACTTGCCAGCACCGCTCTCACCAACGATTCCCAGCCGCTCTCCTGCCTCTAGCGAAAATGACACATCGCGCAGCGCGGTGAGCGCAGCCTCTCTGAATGCGAACTGCACCTCAAGCTTACGGACTTCTAGCAGAGCCATATCACAATCTTTTTTTCCTGGTGAAACTTTCCTACGCCTAAAGGCGCACCTATCGAACCTAATCTTTGTAGAGTTTGGGATTCAACACATCGCGCAACCAATCTCCAAGCAGGTTAATCGAAAGCACCAAGATGATGAGCACAATGCTGGGGATGATGGTGATCCACCATGAGCCGCTGAAGATGAACTCAAAGCCGCTGTTGATTAACGAACCCAACGATGGCTTGGTGATTGGCATCCCCAATCCCAGAAATGACAACGCCGCCTCACTGACGATGGCGTTCGCGACTTGAACCGTGGAGATAACAAGGATGGGGGACAGCGTGTTCGGCAAGATGTGACGCACCATGATGCGACTGGGTTTGAAGCCGATGACCCTAGCCGCATCAACATACTCCTTTTTCTTCTCCGCCAACACCGATGCACGCACCGTGCGCGCATATTGTGGCCATTCGGCAATGCCAATAACCAAGATCAGCATCAATATTGCTAGGCGTTCGTAGAGTTCGGTGCCAAAAGCGACTTGAAACACCGCCAACGTCACAATCGCCACCATAAGCGTAGAGAAGGACAGTTGAATGTCAGCCACTCGCATCAGCAAGCTGTCAAGCCTGCCGCCCACATACCCTGCTAGCAGACCAAAGCTAATACCCACAAACGCCTGCAATAGCACCGCAAAAACACCGATGGTGATAGAGATACGGGTACCATAAAGAATGGTGCTCAATAGGTCTCTTCCCTGGGCATCGGTACCGAAGAAGAAGCGTGTATCACCCCCCTGCTGCCACAATGGTGGGGTTTCCGAATCCATGAGATCGATCTGCATGGGGTCGTATGGGTCGAATGGCGCGATCAGCGGGGCGGAAAAACTGGCCGTGAGACACGCAAATAAGACTATGGCGCTTGCGATTGCAATGGCGTCATTGCGAAAGCTGTAGACAAAACTCGATTGAGCAAATTGCTGCCAACGACTAATCATGGCCGCGTGCCAGTCGAACCGTGGGATTGACCAATCCGTAGATCAGATCGACGATGGTATTGGTGATCACAAAGATCAACCCCACCACAATGAGGTAAGCGATGATCAAAGGTGTGTCCACCCGATTGACCGCCTCGAGAAACAAAAAACCCATGCCGGGCCATTGAAAAACGGTTTCCGTCAGGATGGTGTAGGCGATCATGGTGCCGATCTGCACACCGCCGACGGTAATCACTGGGAGCAGTGTGTTTTTCAAGGCATGAACAAACCAGATGCGCTTACTCGACAACCCCTTGGCCCAAGCGAACTTGACGTACTCGGTCTCGAGCACTTCCATCATCTCAGCGCGAATCAGCCGAATAAAAAGTGGAAGCAGGATCGATGCCAACGCGAAACACGGCAAAATAAGATGTACCAGTCCATCCTTAGTCAAAAAACCGGTGGTCCAACCATAAACGTTCATCGTTTGACCACGTCCGTAGGATGGCAACCAGCCGAGCTCCACCGAGAAGATATAAATGGACATTATCGCGGTCAGAAACACGGGTATGGAGATACCGACGATACTGGCCCCCACGGTGAAGCGCGCAAACCAGTGTTTGGGATTGATTGCCGCGAACACACCTATAGGAATCGAGAGCGACACAATGATAAGGGTTGCTCCGATCACCAACTCCACTGTGGCGGGCAACTTATCCAGAATTACATCCAGGGCGGGTCGCTTAAAGAAGTAAGAGTTACCAAGATCACCACGAACCGCTCGCTTTAAGAAACGTGCATATTGAACTAGGAAGGGGTCATTCAGTCCGAGCTGGTCTCTGAGCTTTTGACGCTCCGCCTCGGAGACGGATTGACCGACAAGCTCGCGTAGAGGATCTCCTAAATTGTCCTGAATAGAAAAACTGATCAGGCTGATGACAATCATTACCATAGCAGCTTGCCACAATCGTCTGACTAGGAACCCCAGCATCTCTCTTTACAACAAAGTCGTTGTTATCGCTACATTCTGCACAATGCAGGAAAACGGGAGTTTACACCCAGTAAACAGGCATTTGACCCACCAGTTGTGCAACGACAGCCCCTTTGATCCCCGTTCGTTTCCGAACCACAAGGCATTCTTAGAAAATCCAAAACGAAAGGGCCACAGTTGTGGCCCTTCGCAATCGCCTATGGGGCTACACCCGTAGCCACTAGGATTATCGGTTATTGGATCACCAAGTCGCCGAGGTAGGGAAAGTTCATAACGTTTACCACGTCTGATATGCCTATCCCTTTACGGGCCGCCCACGCCAGATCCTGCCAGTGCAAGGGAATGAAAGCAGCTTCTTCATACGCGATTTGCTCCACTTCCTTTAGCATCGCAGCGCGCTTGTCGGGATCGGTTTCGCTCTGGCTCTTGAGGATCAACTCATCTACTTTCGGATTGGAATAGTTACCACTGTTGTACTGGCCATAGCCTGTGGCCTCGTCCGGTGTCATCAACAGGAACTCGGTGAAATTAGACGAATCCTCGGTATCGGAATGCCAGCCGATCATCATCAGGTCGGCTCCACGTTCGTCGAACGTTGGCCAGTATTGGGCCTTAGGCATAGTTTTGAGATCGACCTTGATGTTGATCTTGGCGAGCATGCCAGCGACGGCCTCGGCGATCTTAGCGTCGTTAACATAGCGATTGTTGGGAGCCATCATGGTCGCAGAGAATCCGTCCCCATAACCCGCCTCTTGCATCAGCGCTTTGGCTTTTTCAAGGTCGTACCTCGGTTCTAACGATTGGTTATACCCAGCGTAGCCTTTGGGGCTTTGTTGCGCAGCCGGTGTGGCAAAACCCTTCATGATTTTCTCTACGATTCCTTGATTGTTTACCGCGTATACCACGGCCTGGCGCACTCTCGGATCTGCAAATTCAGGACGCCGTTGCTGATTCATCTGGAAAGTAATGATCCGCGTGCCGCTCATGGTCACCAGATCCACATCAGGGCTCTGTTCTATTCGTTGCAAATCGTTGGGCGGTACTGGGGCGATAAAATCAACATCACCGGACAATAACGCCGCAACCCGCGTCGGATCCTCTTTGATGGGTGTAAAGATAATTTTGGTCACATTGCCCGAAGAATTCTCATCCCAATAGTCACCAAATCGATCGAACTCGACCTTGACACCTTGCTCACGCTGGGTCACCACAAACGGTCCGGTTCCGGATGCGTTCTTGGATGCAAAGGTGTCCCCGTGCTTTACTAGTTCATCTTTAGGCTTGCCGTTCTCATCTATTCCAGAAAAGAACTTGCTATCCATGGGAAAGATGTAGGTGGCCTGGTGCAGCACCAACGGATAAGGCTCTTTAGTGACTAGATCGATGGTGTAATCATCGATGACATTGAGCCCTTCGAACGGGGCATACAAGCCTTTGAAATCCGGGCTCATTAACAGACGATCGTAAGTCCATTTGACGTCCGCCGCGGTGAACTCATTGCCCGAGTGGAAGGTCACTCCCTTACGCAGGTGAAAACGCACCGTCCGGTCATCAATACGCTCCCAGCTCTCCGCCAGCCGCGGCTCGAACTGCAAGTCCCGATTCCAGCGCACCAATGGATCAAACACCATGTGCGAGAGCTGTAAGGTTCCTCCTGAAAGTTGTTCGTGGGGATCTAATGAGACTGGGTCCGCGTCATAAGCCATCTTGAGAGTTTTTGCGCTGACGGCGAATGACAGTGCTAGGCCCAATAAGAGCCCCATGGTTAGTGTTAATCGTTTCATCTATGTACCCTCCAGATTAGTGACCGCATCGGTCGGTGCAATACGCAATCGATTTGAGGCCGGCTACTCGATTCCCAACACGGGCGTATTAGTCTAGCCATCATCTTGCGCAGTTTGGACGATCGCTAACGCCTTTTTCGCCGCGGCTACACAGTAGACGGCCTCGTTGTCCGAGAGCATATTTTGCGCTTGTCCGCGCAACATCTCCACCTGACTGGTCTGATCGGGACTCAGTGCAACCCCGCTAGCCATGCGACTGTCCAGCTGGTCCAGCAAGCCGGCGCAATCTTGCTTGTCTGAAGCGCACCCCCAAAACCCGGCTAGGGTCGCGATCGATAGCCCAACTAGATGAAACTTCATATGTTTTCTCGCCAGCTAAGAATGCGCACCAGTGTAGAGCTTAGAGCCTTTCTATAGTGCTGGGATCGATTTTGAACACCAGCAGATTGCCACGCCTTTCGACCTCACCGGTAACCTCCACCGGGTCCGCCACATAACGCAGGACCTCGTCGGTTACGGATTTGCCCTCTGTATCGGCCAGCAAGTAGAAGGAAAATCCACCGGCAGGCTTGTCAGAGACGAAAAATGGGGGCACGCCGCCGAGCAGACAGAGCATGGCACACCCCTTGTGCACCTTACCTTCTCCCGGTTTCATCAGCCCAAGAAAACACTTACTGTCAACTATCTCTCCTTTTAACCGGTATTGCCCTAATGACTCGCCCGTCGGCACACTCCATTGCGCCGGCATGGACCCCACCACCGTCGGATCCGCGGCCCGCAGTTGGTTCTCGCCTCCCCCTACTACCTGAAACATGCGCACGTCCTCGCGTGTGACGTAGACGCCGCCCACCTGCACCGCTTTGCCGTCTAGCTCTGCTGCCTTTTGCTCATTGACGCCAAACTTGCCCGGGCGCATCAGTACAATGGTTTCGCCATTTGGTCTTTGCTCGCTTGGCGGCATGTGCAACATGGGATGCGGATCCATTTGCAGCACCCCGCTTAACTTGGCTTGATTCTTATAGCCCGCCTTTGGCGGCACATCCTGGTTAAGGTAAAGCGCGAAGGCGAAACCGGCGGCACCAGCCAATAACACAAGTACTACTACGGACAGAAACCAGCGAATCGATGTTGGCACGCGTAGGTAGCCGACAAAGAAATGCTCGCTTCTTGATTCACTTTGATTAGCCATGGACTTGTTCCTCGATCAGAACAGGGTTAACCGGGGTGCCCGGTGGTAACGCCCTTGTGTCCAACAACACCCGATCGCCATCGAGCTTTAATCTAAAGGTCGGTATCTTCTCCTCAAACGGTGGCGGTGATTGCCCTGTGTGGGGAACATACTGAAATCCGTGCCACGGACAGGTAATACACCCATCCATAACTCTACCCTCACCCAGGGGGCCGTTCTGATGGGCACAGACATTTGAGACTGCCGATAATTTATTGTCATAGCGAAACACGGCGACACGCTCGCCGTTGTCGAGGTGCACGATTTTGGCACGATTCATAGGTATCTCTTTAAATACCCCAACGTCCAACCAATGCTCCGTTGTGCTCGGTGCCGCGTCCACACGATCTTTATGCCATTCGCGATAACCTGCTACCAGATGCAAGCCTGCAACCAACACAATGCTCACCCCCAGAATCAGGGCATAAAACAGACTACGTTCACTCTGCAACGCCCCGAGGCTAATATGCATTACCAACAAGCCATAGACGACATAGACCGACATGTGCAACGCCTTCCATACCTTTGGGGACAGAAAGTTCAGCCAGAAATCATGGCTGGTTACCGCCATAAGACACAAAATGATCAGCGCTAAGATACCTAGCAGCTCGAATGGAAATCCGGTGAATGAGCCCAGTGATCCTTCGGTGATCGTCACCATGAGTGACATCAGTGGAGAAAGATCGCCGTAGCCGTGGTACCAGTCCAACACCTTCTTGGCGTGTACCCCACCGATTAAGAACGTCAAAACACCGAAATGTCGACGGTTATAAAGAAGCGGCAAGAATCGCGTGTTCAAGCGCGCCAGCGGTCCAATACAAAGTATTAAAGTCAGCATCAAGAACGCGCACGTCCCATACGCCCTCATTTGTATGATCTGACCATTGACCCTGGCCTCGCCGGTCCAGAACTGTGGTGCGATCTTTATAAACAGATAGCAATACAGTGCAACCCCGACCAACAACACTAGATCGTAACCGATCTTGGCTCGGGTCCAAGTGACGTACTTATAGCCAGCACTCATGCCTGGTATTTAGTCAAAACTGCGTATGGAACGTATTTTGACGCGCATAGCACGCCCGAAGGGGAAAATACATGGATGTATTTCGTCACCTCGTTGTTAC
This sequence comes from Gammaproteobacteria bacterium, assembly GCA_029861795.1. Next base: position 7,134 of record JAOTYS010000185.1, read on the forward strand.
TTGATTGGAATCTTGGCGAGACCTCCATAGCTACGTTTCCGGGATGCTGTGTATCAACCGGCGCCGGTGGTCTAAATATCAATGCGCCCAAGAATCCAATGGCAAGGACAATAGCCAAAACCACCCAGACAAGAAAATGATTGCGACGATGTTTAACTTGCATGGATTACTCGTCCGCGGGCGAACGAGATGCCGCGCGCCAACGCATCACAACAAGCGGCCAGAGCATGATGGCCCCGGGCAGCACCATCAGACGAAACGGAATATTCCACCCGCGAACCGCATGGTCGACACGGCCAATACCGATGCTGACAAACACGATACCAATGACCACACCGATGACGCCGTAGGCAGCCAAAATGATTAAGACGGTTGTCGCAGCAAGCATCGTCGTTGTTATGCGCTTTGCAGCTCTGGGAGATCCCTGAACAACTCCAGCGCCTCAGGATTGGCCAGGGCCTCTTTATTTTTCACCGCGCGGCCATGTACCACGTCGCGCACTGCGAGTTCCACAATCTTGCCACTCTTAGTGCGCGGGATATCCAAAACCTGCACCACCTTGCCCGGAACGTGTCTGGGCGTGGTGTTCGTCCTAATCTTCATCTTGATATTCTCGATCAGACGATCGTCCAGACGGAGGCCTTCCCGCAGACGCACAAACAGCACTATGCGGGTATCGTTGTGCCATTCCTGACCCACCACCAGCGCCTCCACCACCTCGTTGATCTGTTCCGCCTGACGATAGATTTCGGCCGTTCCTATGCGCACGCCGCCGGGATTCAGCACCGCATCGGAGCGACCATAGATAATCATGCCGCCGTGTTCCGTGATCTCGACGTAGTCACCGTGGCACCATATACCAGGGTATTTTTCGAAATACGCCGCTTGATATCTCTTGTCACCGGGGTCGTTCCAAAAGCCTACCGGCATCGACGGAAATGACTGGGTACACACCAACTCGCCCTTCTCCCCTATGACTGGATGGCCGTTATCGTCGAACGCCTCTACACGCATTCCCAAAACCAGGCACTGGATCTCGCCTCGCCACACTGGCAGGATTGGACAACCCGCAACAAAACAACCCATGATGTCCGTGCCGCCCGACATCGATGACAAGCAAACGCCATCTTTAACCTTTTGATACACATAGTCAAAACCTTCCGGACTGAGGGGCGAACCGGTGGAAAGCAATGTACGCACCGACCCCAAATCATGGGTGTTGACAGGTGCAATTCCAGCCTTACTCGCAGCGTCAATAAATTTGGCCGAGGTACCGAAGATATTGATACCCTCCTGCTCGGCGAAATCAAATAGGACATTGCCATCTGGGTAAAACGGCGACCCGTCGTAAAGCATGAGGGTGGCGCTCGAGGCC
>JAOTYS010000186.1 GCA_029861795.1 Gammaproteobacteria bacterium
AAATGGCGAACAGGCGTGTATCCTTTACGCAGAACATCGCCCCGACGTGGTGGTGATGGATGTGGCCATGCCGGGAATCGGTGGATTCGCGGCCGCTTCCCGCATTCGATCCCGCGATCCAGAGAGTCGAATTGTGGTGCTGAGCGCACACGACGATGTCACATCGATCAAGCGCATGCTGGATATCGGGATAATGGGATACATCGCCAAATCCAGTGCTACCAAAATCTTAGTTGAAGCGATTTACAAAGTTGCAGAGGGACAAAAATTCTTGGACCCCGGCATATCCGGCCGACTAGGTTCGGGCTTAAGCGGAACGAAAGCCGATCCATTCGAGCTATTAAGCGATCAAGAGTTTGAGGTATTTCGATTGCTTGCCTTGGGTCACACCATCGCCGCGTCCGCCAAGCTCCTTAACTTAACCCCTAAGCGAGCTAGCACATGTAACATTCACATCATGCACAAGCTCGGCGTCTCGAACGTGGCACAGCTCGCTCACGTCGCGATCGAGCACGGCATCATCGATGAGACAGATCCCAAGAAGCGACCTCTTACGTGAAATGGCAAAGAAGTTTAGACCGAGTGAAAGAAGCAAAAAACTCCCTCATAGAATAGTGTAGAAGATTCGACAGAGGCATAGCTGGTTGACAAACGATGCAGAGGAAAAACGGCAAGCCACCTTCGCAAATACAATGACAGACCTAACAGACAAAATACCCCCGTCACCCGGAAGCAACATCTCTCCGACCGACAAATCCGAATGGTCATTCGATAGCATGATCATAACGCTGGACGCCCATAACAAGATTCGCTATCTCAACTCCGCGGCAGAAGCCTTAGTGGGGCACACTTGGGAGCAGATACAAGGACAGCCCTTAGAAGAGGTAATCGAGATTAGCAACACCGCCGATCGCCAAAGGATGTTCACCTGCATTGGCGACTGTCTGCTTGGCAAAGCCGAAGACGAGCAATGTATCGAACCGTTACTCATCGACCGAGGTGGCCAACAGAAAGTAATCAAACTGCTGGTCGGGCCAATCAAAGATCGCCAAGGCCAGCCCATTGGGGTCCAGTTATCGCTTGAAGATGTCACAGAACAACACAACCTTGCGGAGAAACTCTCTTATCACACCCGACATGATGCGCTAACTGGATTGTTCAACCGTGATTCCTTTGAGCAGTGTGTCCGACAGGCGCTGGACAATGCCACTCGAGGTCAACGGACATACGCCCTGTCCTATCTTGAGGTGGATCAGTACAAGACGATTAGTGACAGCTGTGGAATCACGGCGGCCGATCGGTTGTCTCAGTTCGTCACGGAACAACTCAAAGCAGAGGTTGCCGACTCATCGGTGCTGGCGAGACTGAGTGATAATCGATTCGGCATTCTTTTGGAAGGATGCGCCCCGGAAGAGGCCACTTCACTTAACGAAAATATCAGTCGGTCCTTTCGTAACATTCCATTCCGATGGCTTGGCGATACGTTTCGCATTACCGTCACCATTGGTGTTGTTCCGCTTCATCTGAAAAGTGGCGCCCTACATGAAGTACTAAGTGCCGCAGAGATCGGGTGCCGCCTGGCCCAGGACGCTGGCAGCCGAGCGGTACGTTTATGTGAACCGGGAACCGAGGAGTTTACGCGCTGGCGAGACAAGATGAGCTGGGTCTCAAGAATCACCAAGAGTGTAGAAGAGGACCGTTTTCGCCTAGGTTGTCAGCCCATTGTGCCGATCGGGGGAACCAGGCACCAAGGGCGGCATTTTGAAGTACTGCTATCCGCTATGAATGACGATGGGCAGTCGGTATCGGCTGGTGTGTTTATCCCGGTGGCGGAAAGCTACGGTCTAATGCCGACCATAGATCGCTGGGTAATCAAAAGCACCTTACAGGCGATTGAACGCGAGCCAGGTTCAACGACTTATGCTATCAATTTGTCAGGGACATCCGTGGCGGATGACGAACTGCTCGAGTACATCTTGGGCCAGTTTGAAACACATCCGGTACGTCCACAATCTATTTGCTTCGAGATTACGGAAACGACGGCCATCGCTGACATGCACAGAGCTGCTGAGTTCGCGCGAGAAATCAAACGTCTAGGTTGCGAACTTGCCCTGGACGACTTCGGTAGTGGATTTGCTTCGTTCGATTATTTGCGTAAGCTACCCGTCGACTATCTCAAGATCGACGGCAGTTTTGTCCGTGACATGTTAGAAGATTCCATCGATCACGCAATGGTTAAGGCCATCAATCAAGTGGGACATGAAGTAGGCTTGAAGACTATCGCCGAGTTTGTCGAGAGCGAAGAAATTCTGAGTGCACTATCTGAAATGGGTGTGGATTTCGCCCAAGGATACGCCATAGGCAAACCCCGGCCCATCGACCAAGTCATTTCCAAGAAAGTTTAAGTCTAGGCCCCAATGATTAGGGAAATCATCTTGTGCGATAATCGACGTCCGTCGACTGTTTTGCAGACCCTACGGGCCAAAGGAGGCAGCAACGAGCGAATCGGAACGCGGACTGCTGAAGCTCATCGGCGCTCTTCTCTGCCGTCTGGGCATTCACCACTTCCGAGTTATAGATGTGAATTATAGTTTTGGCAGTGGAAGTGTCGAAAAGGTCGAGTGTCGGCGTTGTGGCATGGTCACCACACGCAAAGGCTAGTGGCAGGCCGTTGCTTTGGGTTAACGCTCAGGCTTCGAATCAATCACTGCAATCAGAACTGTTCCGTAGTTAACCCTAAGGCAAATTCAGAACCAGTGGTAATGACACTGAGCAACGCACCCGATTGGGGCATAATATGGGTTGAATAGAACCGGGCGGTTACCACCTTCGTCTGATAGAAGTCGGCGTCCCCTTCCGCGGCATCTAGTCGCGCTCGAGCGGCCAATGCGGCTCTCCCCATCTGCCAACCGCCACAAACCACGCCTAATAGACGAAGATACGGTACGGACGCGGCTGCGGGTCGTTGCGGATGCCCTTTGTGATTTGCAAGTATCCACTCCGTCGCCTTGGCTGCCGCATCAACCCCATTCGCGACGGCATGCGCAATTTGTTGCTCCCCCATCTGATTGAGTTCTTCTGAAATAGAACCCATGATCTTGATCAATTCTGCGACAGCCTCCCCACCATCGCGTACCACTTTTCTCCACACCAAGTCATTGGCTTGGATACCTGTGGTACCTTCGTAGATTGTCGTAATACGCGCGTCACGAAAGTGCTGTGCGGCACCGGTCTCTTCAATGAACCCCATTCCGCCGTGCACTTGCACTCCGATGGAGGCCACATCATTGCCAACCTCAGTACACCATCCTTTGACGACGGGAGTCAGCAAATCGACCAAAGCCTGCTGCCGGCTGCGCTCCTCGTCATTCGGTTCACGCATGGCTCTATCCATCGCTGCCGCCGAAACACAAGCCAACGCTCGCGCCGCTTCGGTCTGACACTTCATTGTCATTAGCATCCGCCTGACATCCGGGTGCTCAATGATCGGCTGACGTTCCTTGGTCTCGGAACCGACGGCCGTGCCCTGGATTCGCTCTTTGGCATAATCACGGGCCTGCTGATAGGCACGCTCTCCCACGGAGACACCTTCAACACCCACCGCGTGGCGAGCTAGGTTCATCATTGTGAACATATACTCCAGCCCACGATTTTCTTCCCCTACCAAATAGCCGACTGCCCCTGCGTTATCTCCATAGGCTAGGACTGCTGTGGGGCTTGCATGAATGCCGAGCTTGTGCTCCAACGATACGCAGCGAACGTCATTTCTGTCACCGATCTCGCCTGCGCTGTTGACATTAAACTTCGGCACCACGAACAGAGATATGCCCTTAACGCCTGCGGGTGCATCCGGTGTGCGAGCTAATACTAGATGAACGATATTGTCAGTGAGATCATGGTCGCCATAGGTGATGAAGATCTTCTGGCCGGTGATAAGAAAACGATCTCCATCTGGTATTGCTTTGGTACGAATCGCACTCAAATCGGAGCCCGCTTGCGCCTCGGTCAAATTCATTGTTCCGGCCCACTCCCCGGTCACAAGCCTTGGTAAGTATATGGTCTTGAGGTTTTCAGAACCGTGGCCTTCGATCGCGTGCACCGCGCTCTGGGTCAGCAACGGACACAGGCCAAATGAAAAATTGGCCGAATGCCACATTTCTTGCACAGCGGTGGAAACAAGCCAGGGCAAACCTTGCCCACCATATTGCGGATCAAAGGGCAGACTGTTCCAGCCACCTTCAATAAAGGCTCGATACGCTTCTTTCCATCCATCCGGTGTGCGTACCACACCGTTTTCAAGTCTCGAGCCCTGTTGATCTCCGATTTGATTTAGGGGCGCCAGGACTTCGCTGGCCAGACGATTAGCCTCTTCCAGGATCGGGGTGATCAAGTCCGCGCAATCCTCCGCTATGCCGGGCAGCTTCGACAGGCTCTCAATATCCGCAAGCTCGTGCAGCACGAATTGCATCTCACGCAGAGGAGCTCTATACGCCATCATCTCTTAGCATTTATTGCATGGTCATTTTCAGTACCCGAGACACACGGGTGATGGGTGCTACCCAACAACATGCTGATCTGAAGCATGCTACAAGCATATCCCAGCTGTCGCAAATCACAGCCGTGGATCACTTAAATGATCCCATGTTGGGACAACGATGCGATGGCATCGGCGCTGTAACCAATCTCGGTCAAAATCTCCTGACCGTGCTCTCCGTGCGCCGGTGCGTGTCGGTATACATCAAACTCGAACTCACTCATCTTAATTGGAAAAACAAATTGCAATGTCGGGCCCTCATGTAGATCATTGACCGTGACGAACATACCCCGCTCCTTTAGCTGCTCGTTCTCCATTGCCTCACTTAGCGTCAGCACCGGGGCTACACAACAATCGACGTTGTCGAACTTCTCCACCCAGAAGTCTTGCGAATACCCCCGGAAAATCTCAGCTATTTCCGCCCGCACCTCCTCGGCATCTGTACCTGTGACCCCGTACCGTTCTCTCAAATCCAGACGTCCCAGCGCCTCGCAAAATGCCACCCAGAACTTCTGTTCCAACGCACCGACTGCCATATAACGGTGATCCTTGGTTTCGTAAATCCCGTATCCTGGGGTTCCGCCCGTCAGATAATCCTCACCTCTCGGATTGGGTACACCATTTGCGAAGACAGCCATTAAAGGCATGATGGAGTGTGTCAGGGCACAGTCCGTCATGGAGACATCAACATAACGCCCCCGGCCAGTTCGCTGCGCATCGACCAGTGCAGCGAGAATCCCCACTGCAGCGCTCAAAGAGCCGCCGGCCAGATCAGCGATTTGAAAATTTGGCAAAACCGGAGTGCCTCCTCGTTCGCCGATCTGATCTGTGATTCCTGCGTAAGCGCAATAATTAATATCGTGACCGGCGCGCCCGCGATAAGGCCCGGTCTGACCATAGCCTGAAAGCGAACAGTAGATGATCCTAGCGTTTAAACTTTCGACCGCCGGATAACCCACACCCAATCTGTCGACCACACCGGGCCGAAACCCCTCGATAATGACATCGGCTCGCTTTGCCAGGTCGAGAAACACCTCCCTACCTTTCTCTCGCTTAAGATCAAGTTTGATCGATCGCTTATTCCTGTTTGTAGCCACGAAATAGCTAGACGTCGTTGTCCTGATGCGCCCCAGCTCCCGTGCGTAATCCCCCTGATGCGGATCCTCAACCTTCACTACATCCGCACCCAAATCGGCCAAGTGAAGGGTACAAACTGCTCCCGGTAACAAGCGTGTCATGTCAAGTACTCGTATGCCCTGAAGCGGCTTTGGTCGGTTACCGTTCGTGCTCAATAGTCCAGCCTCAACAGTAGTTTCAGTTGATGGTATAAAGTGACATGCGGTTGCGTGGCTCCGCTGGCGCAGTATAACCTCACGACATTAAGTGCGGAATTCGATTAGTATCGGTTGACAGTATGCTGTTAACTCTCGGCTTTCACGCCATAATACTCACTCCTTAAGCCCTGCGCGATTGAGCCACCCAAGAATTGAATGCCTAAGCTACTCAATTGGAAGATCCAAAAACATTCTTGAGTGAGCTTTTCCATGTGGCAGTTCGTGCTGTAACACCGCTGCAATGTGTGCCAACTCACTTGCCACAACCACCCAAAGGCCGCACGGTGGTGATTGGTGCGGGCAAGGCTGCGGCCGCCATGGCACAAGCTGTCGAACAGCATTGGAACACTGCGATCTCTGGTCTGGTGGTCACCCGGTATGGGCATGCAGTACCGTGCCGCCATATTCAAGTGGTAGAAGCGGCACATCCTGTTCCGGACCACGCGGGCCTTAGATCGGCGCGACGTATCCTCGACCTTGTGCGCGGTCTCAGCAATGACGATCTAGTGTTGTGCCTACTCTCAGGGGGAGGCTCAGCGCTACTAACACTCCCGGCACCGGGGATCGAATTACAAGACAAGCAACAAGTCACACGAGAACTGCTACTTGCAGGCGCAACCATCTCCGAAATCAACTGCGTGCGCAAACACCTGTCCGCAATTAAAGGAGGTCGTCTTGGTACTGCTTGTTGGCCCGCAAAGGTCTGCGCCCTGATTATCTCGGATGTGCCCGGGGACGATCCTGCAGTGGTGGCGTCCGGTCCCACTGTGGCCGACCCCACTACGTATCGTGATGCACTCAATGTGTTGCAAAGATTTGAGATCAATCTCCCCCGAAGTATCTCCGAACACCTGAGTCACGCAACAGAGGAAACTCCAAAACCCGGTGATCCCAAACTACAACATGTAAGAAATGTCGTGGTGGCCCGGGCGCGTGACGCCTTGAGCGCCGCGGCTCGGCACGCCCGGCGCAACGGGGTAGAACCAACAGTTCTAGGCGACGATCTCGAGGGAGAGGCCTGCGTAGTGGCGCGACAACATGCGGCACATGCATTGGATATGGCTACCACTCGCACCCCACCCTGGGTATTGCTGTCAGGTGGGGAAACAACGGTCACAGTTCGTGGCCGGGGCCGAGGAGGCCGAAATTTAGAATATGCACTATGTTTAGCACTCGCCCTGGACGGTGCACCAAATATTTATGCACTGGCGTGTGACACCGACGGCATAGATGGTGTGACCGAGGCGGCAGGTGCGATCGTGGAACCAGACACCCTTGATCATGCCGCTCGCAGCGGCACGGATCCGCAACAGTGCTTAAACAATAACGACGCTTACTCGATGTTTGTTGCAACAGACAGTGTTGTTGCGACAGGGCCGACCCGGACTAATGTTAACGATTTCCGTGCGATCTTGAATACCGGCTGAGTGCGTGCACCACCATGTTCGGTGGAACAACATGATCAGATTAGCGGGTTACACTAACCCGTGCCAACCACAACACGGGAACGATCTACTTGAGGGGCCCGCTGCCACCATGATGCGCCCGCATCGTTCTCAATCCAACGGACAATAGGTGCCCATTGCCTGAGATCGGATGAGACTTTCGTTCTAGGCATCTCAAAAATCCCCAATCCTTCTTGTGACGCGCGGATATAATTCTGCGAATCCCGCAATGTTGAAATAAAAGGAATCCGCAAACTTTCAAGAAACTTTCGCAGCTGCCGATAAATGAGCGTATTAGCTCGAACACGATTTGCGACGATTCCGACGCACTTGTCCGTCGAGCGAATCCTGGCACACAGCAATAAGGTTCCAATAAAGTCCGCGGCTGCGCTGATATCAATGGGTGATGGCAATACTGGAATAATTACGCCATCCGCTCGAGCCACCAACTGAGCCAGGTCTTTACGTTCAATCTGGCCTGGTGCGTCCATGATCACCCACTCGACTTCATCCGGGTAAAGTTTCCATCCCCAACCAGAAAATCCATGTATAGCGGGACAATCTTTGGGTCTGCGATCTAGCCAGCGTAAGCTCGCGCGTTGTGGATCCAAATCCAGTAACGCTACATCTTGTCCCTGTCGGGCAAAGTACCCCGCAAGGTTGTTGGCAATTGTTGTCTTGCCACATCCTCCCTTAGAGTTCACTACCAGAAGGCAACGCGTTGTCATTGATCGGCTTCCGTCACGGCTGCGATATTTGTCAAACGGAAGGCACTTGCGCAAGCGACTCCTTGCGGTGCCCCACACCCGTCAGCTTTTTGAGAACTTACTTTAAGTATAAACCTAGCTGAAGGCCTGCGCCCACACAATCTGAGCTGCTCGATTTTCTCTTTTGAGCCCGGTTTGCTGTTACATAACCCATTGACTTTATTATAGAAAGCACTCTCGAGTTGTTTCGGGATACCACTTGCCGAGTAACGGTCCGACAGAACGCATAAGAGATCGGTTGAAGCAGCCTGGCAACTTCGCGCCCGATTGAGCGGCTCATCGATTGCGAACTGTAACCCCTGTTGAAAGCAGCCCAAAGTCAGTTCTGATGTTCATTCGAGTCCGGGAACATTACAAATATTTAATGGTGTAGACATCGAACGGTAATCACCAACCGGTTAACGTGCATACCGCTGAGCA
>JAOTYS010000700.1 GCA_029861795.1 Gammaproteobacteria bacterium
CCATAACCAAGTCGAAGCACCGGCGTTGAGCGAAAACCAGCGCTTCTCACTCATGCAAACTGCCGCTCTTCACCAGACCCGTTAACGTTGATAACACAGCGCCCACACAATGTCGGGTGCTCGGAAATCGAACCCACATCTTCCCGACGATGCCAACAGCGCTCACACTTATCGCTGTCCTCGGGTGCAACTTCAACGTAGTAGTGATCACCTGACTCCAACTGTAAGTCCGTCGCGGATTCCGGGCGTCTATCAACGTTACTCACCTCGGCTACTGAGGTGATGAGCACAAAGCGCAACTCATCTCCCACGGCTTGTAACGCGTCCAGAACATCACCCGTACAATACACCGTAACGCGAGCATCCAGGGCTCCACCAATCACTTTATCCTGCCGTAAGCGTTCCAATTCGCGGGTGACACCTTCGCGCACAGCTAAAAGCAGCTCCCACTCAATCGCAGTGGCTTGGCCTGGATGCGGAATATCGTACCAGGTAGCAAGAAAGACGGATTCGCTCCGTTCACCGGGCATCGACTCCCAAATCTCTTCCGCCGTGAAGCTCAATATCGGCGCCAACCATCGCACCAACGCCTCGGCGATATGATACATCACCGTCTGCGCCGAACGCCGACCCAGGCTATTCGCCTGCATGGTATAGAGCCGATCCTTGATGACGTCCAAGTAAAAGCCGCCCATGTCTACTACGCAAAAATTATGGATCCGCTGATAGATTTGATGGAACTCAAACTGTTCGTAGTCGGTTTCAATCTCTTTTTGTAGCTTGGCGGTGCCTGCCAGCATCCATCGATCGAGATCAAGCAATTCGGCAACATCCACGGCATCTTTAACTGGGTCGAAATCGAATAAGTTACCCAACAGAAAACGCTGAGTGTTGCGCATCCGCCGATAGGAATCCGCGGTTCGCTTAAGAATCTCGTCAGAGACAGACATTTCGCCGCGATAATCTGTAGCCGCCGTCCATAATCTGAGTATGTCCGCGCCCAAGGTATTGATGATCTGCTGGGGCGCTACCACATTGCCCAACGACTTGGACATCTTGCGACCTTGATCGTCAACCGCAAAACCGTGAGTCAATACGCCCTTGTAAGGCGCCTTGCCGTACATCGCCACACTGGTTAGTAAGCTACTCTGGAACCAGCCGCGATGCTGATCAGAGCCTTCCAAATACAAATCGATGTCGTCACCCACATCGGCCCTTGCACGCCCCACTGCATAATGGCTGACACCCGAATCCATCCACACATCCATGGTGTCAGTGACTTTCACGTAATCACTGGCTTCGCTACCCAGTAACGACTCCGGGTCCAATTCAAACCACGCGTCAATCCCATCTTCTTGCACTAGGTCAGCGACCTGGCGTAGTAACTCCGAAGCCCGCGGATGTAATTCGTCGGTTTCGGCATGCACGAACAACGCAATCGGTACACCCCAGGTGCGCTGACGGGAAATGCACCAATCGGGCCGATTGGCCACCATGCCCTCAATCCGGGCTTGGCCCCAATCGGGCGTCCAGGTAACTTTCTGGATCGCCGCTAGAGCTTGCTGACGCAGGCCTTTTTGCTCAAGGCCCACGAACCACTGGGGCGTGGCCCGAAAAATCACCGGGCTCTTGTGACGCCAGCAATGGGGATAGCTATGACTGAAATCCAGCACTTGCACCAGCGCATGGTTGGCACGCAAAAGATCCAAGATTTTTTCGTGGGCGGGAATGATATGTTCACCGGCAAGCAAGGGCGTATCCGCTTTGTAGACGCCGGTAGCGTCCACAGGATTATCCAGTGGCAAGTCGTATTGGACACCCAACGCGAAATCTTCGTGGCCATGGCCCGGGGCAGTATGTACTGCACCGGTACCGGTCTCGGTAGTGACGTGGTCACCTAATACTACGGGCACGTGACGGTCGTAGAACGGATGCTTTAGGAGAGCCCCTTCAAGGGTTGAACCTTTGACGGTAGCAACGATCTCGTGCCCGGCGGCGCCATAACGTTGCAACACTTCATCCACCATCGCTTCTGCAATGATGAGGCGTTCAAGACCGGCACCGACATCCGTCTTGACGACCGCATACATCAGCTCCGCATTCAACGCCACCGCCTGATTGCCGGGCAGGGTCCAGGCGGTCGTCGTCCATATTGGGATCGACAGGGGCAACTCGTCGTCGAGCTCGAGCCCGCTATCGCGGGATGCCTCGACCACAGGGAAGCGTACGTCGATCGCAGCGGACACCTTGTCCTCGTACTCCACCTCCGCCT
>JAOTYS010000187.1 GCA_029861795.1 Gammaproteobacteria bacterium
TCCCCGTGAATAAGATGATTATTAAGACCCATGGACCAAGTCGACTCTCCGGAGTCCGAATCCCCCTTAACGACATCGCCAGAATTAAGGCAAAAGCCAGCGATAAAGCAAAGGCCGCATTGGCCCCACGAGATCCGTTTAGCAGCAATACCAGAAACATTCCAACTACTGTGATAAACAGAAGTCCTCGCAGGCTAAGCATCGTCAACAAAAGACTTCTGAGACGTGCCGACCAGCCCCGATAGTACTGAGACTCTGTTTGAATCGTTATACACATACCTAAAGCCACCGCCAAACCCATCATCAGATGCGCTGCAAAGTGGTTTCTATTTACAAATGTGCCAATCAATCTATTCCAATGACCGTCCATCAATGGTTCGGGAACAAAGGTAACGCCTGTAATGCTGGAATAAATCGCAAATGCCGCTCCAGCTGCAGTTATGGAAATGAGAGCAACTGCAATGAGCTTGAGGCGGCTCATACGATCAACCAACACCAATACTAAAAAGAACAATGCCACATAGCTGGCCGACTTTAAGAATTCGACTAACGTGGCGGCTGGATGGAGACTGATGGGACGAAATGCGGTGGTTTCATCGATCACCGTGTAGCTGTGTAACTCGTGACTAGCAGGAGCCACAGACGCTAACCATGACAAGGGTACAGGGACGGTTTGAATTAATAGATAACCCAGCCAAGAGCAAAGCACTAAAAGTGGGAATCGAGCTTGCTGAAGGGACGCTGGCGCGACGGCTGGACGACCAATCCTAGAAATTGCCCATAAACCCAATATCGCAAAAGTACCCACAACCATGATCATCCAGGCCCACGGTCGGTTGCTTCCAAACGGAATCGGCACCCATACCAATAACAGCACCAGTAACCAGAACAATATATTGTCTGACACAGCACCGATACTCGAGCCCGACGTCCCTTCGATACTGAGTGATGAGGAGGATGGTAAGTCCAAAGATCACGTCTCCCTCGGAGAGAAGATGCGAGTTCAAAAAATCAACTAGGACGAATCCGAAACACGCGATGACGCTCTAATTTTCTCCCATCTCCACTCCAGACCGTACTGCATGGCCATGTTCCGCAACAGGCGATCGTCTTGTGATTGCCCGATAGCCCGCCTAACCGCGACAAAGACCGACTCTCGTGTCATCTCTGGAAGTTCCTCCCACGCAAGCATGGCGGCTAGAATGGCTCTCCTCTGGATTTCTAAATTCCACGGTTCCGAGTGCAGCGATCGAATAATAGCCTTCGACAACTCATCATCTAGGTCACCGGCTAGCGCCTTGTTAATTGCGAGAGACGTCCAAACCAGTGTCCACGATGGTCTCAGCCGCAGTGCGTTTCGATAGTACTGTGTCGCCCGAGTTCGATGCTGCTTCTCATCTTGTGACGCCATACCCACCCCCACAGCACGCCACTCATACAGATTTCCAAGTGCCAGATAGCGTTCCGATGAAAACGGATTCATCCCCACGGCATCCTGAAGCTGCTGCTCAGCCCTACCCCAAGAGTTGAGCGCATCAATCGAACCAGTTCTGTACCACTCAGCCATCGCTTGCCGAGCAAGCGCACCCTTAACATCGACTAGTTGCCAAGCGCTCGCCCAAACAATCATCCCTACACAAATAATGAACAGCACAACCGCACCAAACCGATTCACAATAGAGTCCGTGCGGTGAATGGTGTCAATGGTGACAGCTACTCACCAACATATTCATATTTCGGTGATAATGCGCTCGTGTCAGGCCGCTGGATCAGAAGATAGACGGACAGAAATCCGACTACTAGGCTCGTTGCTGACCGCGGTTTCTGTCGCTGTAGTAGCCAGGATAATAATATTGGTAACGGCCATAGTGGTAGGAGGCTTTGCGTTGATTGAGTTGCGATAGCACAACTCCTAACGGCTCTACGTTCGCCGCATTAAACCTGCGTAGCGCATCCCGCGCCATGGTATGTGTTGTCCTATCCGCATGCAACACCATAATCATTGCGTCTACGATATGTCCTAGCACAATGGCATCGCTAACTGGCAAAACCGGCGCCGTATCAACAACAACATATTCAAACTTTTCTTTAAGCCTTATAAACGCGTTTTGCAACTTCTTCGATGACAGCAGTTCCAAAGGATTAGGCGGAACGGCCCCACTCCTCAGGATATATAGGTCCTTGCTATCGCGATCCTGAACCAAGCAATCCTTCAAACTAACCGCATCCGCGACAAATTCTACCAAACCAGGTAGTTTATCCGTATCCACAATCTCACCAACTCGGCGCTTACGAAGATCGGCGTCAACCAGTAGCGTGGGGGCAAGCTGACTTAATGACAAAGAGAGATTCGTTGCCAGCGTGGTCTTGCCTTCGCCCTGGACTGAAGATGATATCAAGATGATCTTTGGGGGATCATCGATATTTGCGTACAGAATTCCCGTGCGGATGTGATTCACCGACTCTGCAAATGAAGATTGTCCGTAATCTATAAAATATCGTTCCGGAACTAACTGGTCTGCCTGTCCGAGCCGAACAGCAGTCTTTCTACCGGATATCTTTCGGTCGTGCTTTGTGAGTAGTGGCAATACTCCTAACACCGGACGATCTAGCTTTTCTTCAACTTGCTCATCACTTCCAAAGGTGTTGTCTAAATGTTCACGCAGGTAGGCGATCAACAGCCCCAAGATTAAACCGACCAAACTCCATATGGTCACAATACGCATCTCGTCGGGCTTGTGTGGTGCTGCCGGCACCTGTGCCGCATCAAGGATATGGACGTTGCTCAGTTTATCGTCCGTCGATAAATCTGTCTCGTTGAGGCGAGTGAGGAATAAGTCATAGAGCTGTCGATTGGTTACCACCTGTCTTTCGAGTTTTGCCAGGGTAAACTCCTTCTCTCTAGTATCGACCACAGTTGTCGATTCAGTTTGTAACCGACTCCGGGCCGCGTCGAGTTCCGCCTTCGCCGCAACTATCTTAGGATGTTTGGGTCCGTAGCGTTTAGCAAGTTCTGCGTATTTGGTCTGGGCCCTAACCGATTCCTGATTCAACGTTTCCAGCTTGCTTCCAGTGAGCGCCTTGCGGCTATCTAGGTCAACCATACCTTCACGCGATTGGAATTGCTGTAGTGCGACTTCAGATTCCACCACCCTTGCGCGCAACTGCTCAAGCTGTTGTGTCAACCAACTACCTGCACGCCTCGATCGATCTACTCGCGTCTGTAAGGTAAACTCTACATACGACTCGGCGACAGCGTTAACAATCTCCGCCGACAATTGCGGGTCCGGAGAATCATAGGACAACACCACTATCTGACTATCCTCACCACCGCTAACCGACAAGCCATTTGTTACCAGTGATGCCAACCAACTGATCTCTTGCTGTGAATCTTCGGAGTTAGTCTCCTCGGGCGCTACGCCCGGATCACTTACGCTTACGCCAAGACGCTGCTTGATATCCGTTGCTATTTTATGCAGCGCTTCGAACACGCCCAACCGCCGTCGCTTTACTGGTGGATTGACTACTGGATCGCGGTCGGCGAGCCCCAGCTTGTCCACCACCCGCTCGGCCACAGCGCGGCTCTGCAAAATTTGATACTGTGTTTCGTAAAAACGATACGTAAAGGGAAGGACCAACCCTTCCCCGATAGACGATAGATTCGCACGCTCGGGTTCTATTACGAGTGTCAGCTGGGCGCGATAGATTGGTGTTTCGGATAGAGCCTGCAACCATCCAACAATCAAACCCACAATTGTCAGCCCAACAATCATCCACTTGTGACGCCGAATCAGTCGCCAATAATCCGTGAGATGCATTGCACCCTCATCCTGAGTGTGCGCAAACCCAGGAAGGGATGAAGACACCCTGGAATTTGCTACTAGTGGTTCAATACGGGCAGGCATGGTCTAGAACAAGCTCGCACCAACTGTGATCACATCACCGGGCATCACGGGTTCTCTGAGTTCAACTCGCTTCAGTGTTTGCGGCGGATCTGCTTCCCTAGTGATCTTGATCTTACGTTTTGACGCCCTTGGCGCAAATCCGCCAGCAAGAGCAATCGCTTTTTCCACAGTGAGCCCATTGTGATACTCATAGCTTCCCGGCGCCGTAACCTCCCCGTACAAATAAATGTAAGAGACTTGCTCTTCTTGCTCCTCTTCAGGCTCAGGCAAGCTGGGAACCGTTAAGATATCCCCGGGTTGCACCAACGCGCTATGCGTTACTAGATCAGGCTGGTTATCGGAATCTCCCTCCCGCAGCAACCCTACCGCCGCTAGGTCGGCGGTCTCAAGCGGACCGCCTGCCAGGACCAGCGCTTTATCTACTGTCAGCCCTTCTGCATAGCTGTGGGCGCCGGGCTCCTTCACCTCACCACGAACATAAAAAGGTCTGTACTGAAGTATAGTTACAGTGACTCTCGGGTTGCGGAGGTATCCGTCCAGCAGTAGCCCTGTCATCTGCTGCTCCAGCTCCGATGCGGTGAGGTTAGCCACTATCACCTCACCCAATAGGGGATAAGATATTGCGCCATTGGCTGGAACCCGCACCTCTGGCACGCTCAAATCTGGTTCACCAAATACTGTAATGGCAAGGACATCGCCTGGGGCTACACGGTAATCGCCCACCTGAGCCTGCACAAAGGGAGCAAGTATTATCAGTAGAAAGATGACGATCGATCTGCCCATCATACGCTCTGGGATCACGATGCTCGAGATCTTCTGACACGATACAAAGTTACAACGGCACAATGTGTGCCAATTTCTCATCGGCGTATAGAAAAAATTATTGAAACAAACTCATCATCGAAGTCAGCACGCGGGTCGTTGGATGACCTCTTGGCATCGCCATATAGCACGCCCAGCGAAATTAATCGAGTCAGGTCGTAATCAAACCCGATTCCGAAATCGGTAAAGCGATCTTGCCGATCATTGCTGAACTCGTCTTTGGTCCGATTCAAGTACATGTATCCGGTCCACCGGGACGTGAATTCGTGCTCTACGGCGGCACCGATAAGATTGCTCACAAAAAAGCTGGCCGAGGGATCGGATGTTTCTTCGGTTGTACGGGACGCATAAAGTCTGACGCGGGTAAACGGACGCGCCAACCAATCTGCACGAAGCAAGGCCGCGGTGCCGTCAAAATCGTCTTCAGAAGGGTCATTAAAATCCTTATCCAATCTACCGATCATCGCTTCGCCAAAAGTGGCCTCGGTGGCCTCCCAGAGCACCCCTAGGAATCCCGCAGTTTCTGTGTTGTCGAGGACGGAGGTCGGGTCTTGATAATCAATATCGGCAACGCGCGCCTGTGCAAATAGAGACGTACTCGGGGCAACATTATAATAGATTCGACCCCTAAGGCTGTCCCTGTCTCGATCTCGCGCTTGTTGGTCGTTGTTGGTGTATCGAACCTCATTGTGGACTATTGCCCCACTCAGCTGAATGGTGTTTGTGCGACGTCCATAGATCGCTTCGGCAAAATAACTGCGGCTGTCAAACTCATTCGGATCTTCCAATGGGAACAAAGGCAAAGGCGTCCCGGGTGCCCCTCGAGTTTCCGATCCTTCCGCAAGCACTGTCTGCAAATTCACATCCAAGCGCTCGCTAATATCCAGATCGAGCCCCGCATCGACGATCTGGTTGTCCGTATCTTGGTCATCAAATTTCTGGTAGCGCTTAAAAATTCCTGAATAGCCTATCTGGGCCTCATGCCTACCCACGCTAGTGCGGTATACAATAGACGGCCAATACCAAACGATGGTATCGGGTTCACCGTTCTCCGTTCGCAGCGGATTACTCGCTCTGCTCGCTACTACGGTCATGGCGGGATAGACCCCGGATAACAACTCGATTTGAACACCTACTGGCGGGGATATCGCCAGACCGGTCTGTGGCGCTGGCGGAAGCGAATACCAAGGGGCCTGTCCGAATGCGACGTTAGACGCAGCAATCAATATTATGGCTAATAGCGATCGACCCACCGGTTACTCATAGCCCGGCTTGAGTCGGCCGCCGGATATTATTATATATCGACATGGGTCACAGTATCGGGTCTTAGATTTTTCGTGGCTGAGCGGCCGCCGTCGGACTGGGCATCAGCGCCTACGCATACTGTTATGCATATGCCACCTTCTGAGTCGGCATAAGGCCGTGCTGCGGCCTCCCAAGAAGATATCCTTGTCCCGCGTCCACACCAAGATGACACGCCATTTTCCACGCTTCTCCAGTTTCTAAGGCCGTAGCAATGACTTCTATGTCCAACCTATGGGCAACATCACTAATGGCGCTCAAATACAGTTGATCTTGTTGGTTTCGGTCAAGGGCGCAAGTGTAACGGCGATCCACTTTAATATAGTTTGGGCGCAAGCTTGCTAAGTAGCCGAAGTGCAAGTTGGAAATGCCGAAGTGGTCTACTCCAAATCCACAACCGATCGTGGAAAATCTGTCTCGCAGGGCTGCGGCCTTTGATACACGTGTATGCAGCGTAGACTCCGGAACTTCAAACATTAGGCGCTGGGCCACCCCTGGGAGACCCGATAGAAACCCAGTGAGCCAATCAATGAAGTCGTCACCCCTCAGTACCGCTGGGGAAAGATTAAGGGCATATCGGGCGCGGGGATGCATGGCAAGGTGAGCAGCTGCAGACTCTACCACCACCTTGTCTATACGTGCCCCCAATCCAGCTCGATATGCTGCGGGCAAAAACGCCTTCGCCGGTAACAGCTCACCTCTGCCCATTGGCAACCTACTCAACACTTCATAATGGCAGGGCTCTGGAGCATGCGAACTGATCACGGGTTGAAAGCGAAGGGCAATCTTATGCCCTTGGATGGCATCTTCGAGCACATCCGACAGATGATGAATTTCGTTTGGATCAGGAGAGTATGTTCGCCAATCTTCGTACGAGGCCCAACCACTAGATCCTTTAGATCTCGCCAGAGAAAGAGCCGCCTCAGCCTGAGCAATTGGCGCTTTGACATCACTCAACACCTGGTCATCACTGACGCCAACATGTATCCCACAGACTCGATCTGTTGTTTGGTTGCGATCGCATAGTTGCGATAGGATCTCGACGAACCGACTGGCAAGTGCACCTGTGTCTTTGGCCCTCATCGAGAAGGCACATATCGCAAACACCCAATCGCCAAGACGCGCGCTGACAATATCTTCCAAAGTCTCACAGCAATCATCCAGTTGCTTCACTACCGAATGTAGAAACTCGTCCCTACCAGACAGCTCAGCGCTCGCCACTGATCCCATACCATAGAATTCGATCAGAAAGAACACACCACGGCTGTGTTCTCTTGCACATCGCTCCTGGATGTTTGCTTGTAACCCCCTGCGATCCAGTAACCCTGTAAATGCATCTGTGTGGGCCTCACGCTCCCAGCGACGTGCTCTGTCAGTTTGCTCCGCCAGCAAATCTTCGACAGCCGCTCCAGTCTTATCAAGAGAGGTGGCCAAGGGTCGCAATTCCGACGTCCGTGGTAAGCGCTCGAGCTTTGACAACTCGCCCCTGCCGATGGCATCCGCATGCTCCACAAGATTGCGTATCTGCTTAAGATAGCGGCGCGATACGACCATCGCGACCATGAGCAAGACCACGCCGACGCCGAAGCACCATGCAAAATTCTGTAACGCGCTGCGCCATAGCACAGCATAAGCGTGACTGGTGTTTCCGCGCACATAT
Source organism: Gammaproteobacteria bacterium (assembly GCA_029861795.1). The sequence goes on from JAOTYS010000187.1 coordinate 7,690, forward strand.
ACCCGTGCCGCCCGTTCTTGTGCCGAGGTAATCTTCGCCTCCCCTATCGATACGTCGAGGGGCACAAGTCGAACATACCAGTCCGGAACACCCTCTATGCCCTCAGTGTGAGTTCGACTGATAAGCGTCGCCCCCGCCGGGGTAACAACTGAGATTTCGCGATGTAAAACAGGATCAAAAGCGGCGTTGATCACCGATTCCATCAACGCTTGGTCGTTATTCACCATGCCCGGCGTCAATGAGAGTGCCAGCGAGTTGGCGGCTCCCTGGGCATGCGCGGCTAATTCGAACTCTAAGAACTGTCGAGCGCTGCGAACATTAACCGCCAGCGCGCTAACAAACGCTGTCGCACACACCACCAGTACTGTGATACTCAGGAAACGTCTAAGCGTCATCTCAACGCCACGAACCCCCATCAATATCCCATTCTATCATATAGTTATGAGCTGTTCTTAATATTTTTTGTTAAGATTAGAAATGCCCATTTCCCGGCTGAGGGCAGCCCATCTGGTGTCTGCGTCCGTCAGTGACTGATCTTCTCTATCCCATCCATGTAAGATCGCAAGGCAGTTGGAATATGGATTTCGCCGGCAGCATCCTGACAGTTTTCCAGGATTGCCACCAAGGTGCGTCCAACTGCCAGTCCAGAACCATTTAGTGTGTGCACAAGCTCCGGCCGACCGGTTTCAGGATTACGCCATCTGGCCCGCATCCGTCGTGCTTGAAACGCCTCACAATTGCTACACGAGGATATCTCGCGATACTTGCTCTGCCCTGGCAACCACACCTCTAAATCGTAAGTCTTG
>JAOTYS010000701.1 GCA_029861795.1 Gammaproteobacteria bacterium
TCCAGCAGGACTGCATGGAAGAAGGGATATCGGCCCGAGATGATAATTGAGCTACAGAATGAGCCGATCCATACCTGCTGATTCAGTTGGAGTCACCGAGCCATATACGCTCCACTTCGACCATGCGATAAACCTCTCTAGCGGCGGCGCGCTGGCCGAGTACGATCTCATCTATGAGTGTTACGGGGAGCTCAATCCGCAGAAAAACAACGCGGTACTAATTTGCCATGCTTTAAGCAGCGACCATCATGCCGCGGGCTTTCATGGTCTGAACGACACCAAACCAGGGTGGTGGGACAATATGATCGGACCAGGCAAGCCGGTAGATACCAACCGACTTTTTGTAGTTAGTTGCAACAATCTCGGAGGATGCTCGGGATCCACTGGCCCGAGCTCGATCAACCCCACTAGTGGTGAACCATATGGCCCAGATTTCCCCCTGGTCACGGTACGCGATTGGGTCGAAAGCCAGGCGCGACTCGCCGATGCGCTCAGTGTCCAACAGTGGCTCGCAGTGATGGGCGGTAGTTTGGGTGGGATGCAGGCCTTGCAGTGGGCCATCGACTATCCGGACCGGCTGCGCCACTGCATTGCCATTGCCGCCGCATCAAAACTGACCGCCCAGAATATTGCCTTCAGCGAAGTTGCCCGCCAAGCCATTCTCACTGACCCAGATTTCCACGGTGGACGTTATTACGATCACAACACCATACCACGGCGAGGTCTCAGGATCGCCCGGATGCTGGGCCACATTACTTACTTGTCGGATGACGCCATGGCAAAAAAGTTTGGCCGTCAGCTACGCGAGGGCAAGATTAACTTTAACTATGGCGTCGAGTTCGAAGTGGAAAGCTATTTACGTCATCAGGGAGACAGCTTCGTCGAACGGTTCGATGCCAATACCTATCTATTGATCACCAAAGTGCTCGACTATTTTGATCCCGCGGAGAAGACAGACGGAAATCTGGCTGCTGTACTGACGGGCGCTGTCGCTGATTTCTTGATCGTATCGTTCACCAGCGACTGGCGTTTCGCATCCAGCCGCTCTAGAGAAATAGTGAAGGCGCTACATGAGAACAGCCTCAATGTATCCTACGCTGACGTCAATTCCTACCAAGGTCATGACTCATTCCTGATGCCAATCCCGCAATACCACAATGTGGTGCGCGCCTATCTAGATCAGGCATTACGTAATGCCGGTTGACCGCGAAGTTGGCGACGATAGTGGATTGACTGACGAGACACAATTCCACGGGCGCCTGGATTTCACCGTTATTGCGGAGTGGGTGCAATCTAACAGCCGCGTGCTAGATCTCGGGTGTGGTGACGGCGCCCTACTAAGGTTTCTTGCCGACACAAAAGCAGTCTCGGGCTATGGGATTGAGATTGATGACAAGCACATCGCGCAATGCATTGCGAACCGTGTAAATGTGATCCAGGTGGACTTGGATCACGGATTAACGGAGTTCGACGATCAATCTTTCGACTATGTGATTCTGTCTCTCACCCTACAAGCTGCTCGCCATCCAGAAATATTGCTACAAGAAATGCTTAGAGTCGGTCGATCTGGAATCCTCACGTTTCCCAACTTCGCGCACTGGCGTGCCAGACTGCAGTTAGGCATTCAGGGCAAAATGCCGGTGACACAGGCGCTCCCGAACCCCTGGCATAGCACGCCGAACATACACTTATGCACCCTTAACGATTTTGAGGCCTTGTGCAGACGCCTTGGGGTTAGAATTCTAGAGCGCGAAATTGTGGATGCTGATCGAAAATCCACAATACCTTTTTGGCCCAATCTCTTTGGAGAGATCGCGCTGTACCGATGTGCTACCAACTAGCGCCACCTGTTAACGCCACGGCTACTTCATTGCAGCCAAAGATCTGTCTGAGTTGTCGCGCTCATCGGCGTCAGCCACCCGCATCAGAAAGATCACCAAGAGGATGGCCGGAATGCCAATGGCCGACGCGTACAAGAAGAAGTGTTGATACCCATATCCGTCCACCACCACGCCAGAGAATCCACCGATAAATTTTCCGGGCAAGGTCATGAGGGAACTAAATAACGCGTACTGAGTAGCGGTATAGGCGGTGTTAGTAAGACTCGATAAGTAAGCGATAAAGACTACGTTAGCGATTCCACCACTTAGATTATCGGCGCTAATCACAAGGCCGAGGAGGCTCATATCAGCGCCCACCACAGCAAGCCAGGCAAACAAAAGATTTGTCGAAGCGACCATCACCGCGCCGAGTAACAAGG
>JAOTYS010000702.1 GCA_029861795.1 Gammaproteobacteria bacterium
TATTGTTGGCACCACCGCATCATAATCACCAATTTTGGCCTTCCTGATTAACCGGCCGGTAAAGACGGTCCCCAATATGCCTTCGTGATGAAAATCTTCATTGAGATCCAGTTGTCCTTTAGCATAAAGGGTTGCCATTTTTGCGCAGGTGCCCGTGCCGCAAGGGGAACGATCAATAACACCCGTCCACGTCTCGGGGCGGTCCCAGTCAAGCTGACCACTGGAAACGACCACCGCATTTTTCGCGCTCGCACCGGGAACAGTGGGCGAACCTGACATCACACAAATTGTGACCCCAGAGATCTCTGAGTTTTCAGGATGTACCACAGGGAGTTGTTCCTGGGTGGCCGCTTTTATCATTTCGCCTATTCGCACAATCTCTCCGCCTCGATCGGGCGTCAACTCAAGCCCAAGCTTTTCCGCATCAGCGATCACATAGAACATTCCACCCCACGCCACATCAACGGTAACCGGTCCTACATTAGGGACTTCAACAGTCGCATCGAGATGGACCGCAAATGCAGGCACATTTTCGAATGTCACCCCTTTTACCTTTCCGTCTTTGACCTCTGCCGCGACACTAATAAGGCCGGCAGGAGACTCCAAAACCAATTCAGTAACCAGTTCTTGTGACGGTACCATGCCTGTTTCGATGAGTGCTGTGACCACACAGATGGTATTGGTACCAGACATCGCAGGATACTCGACCTGCTCCATGATCACATAGCCTGCCACGGCATCTGGATGCGTAGCCGGCAATATCAAATTACAGTTGGCGGCCGGATATCCACGCGGTTCGCGGAGCATACGTTTGCGCAAATCATCTGCGTGTGTTTCGAGATGGCGCATTTTCTCAAACATCGTTTTGCCGGGAACATCCAAAACACCCCCCACGATGACGCGACCGGGCTCACCACACGCATGGAGATCAATTGCATTGATCATTCGGGAAATCTTCATTTCGCCATGTCCCAGTTCACCTGCATTTTCATCCAGTCGGCAGTGTTGTGAAAGTTGGCCACGACACTACTGGGAGGCACCAACGCGTCACAAGCTTGTAGAGAGTTTTCGCACGCTCTGATGATATTGAGCCGAGTGTGACCATGATCATTGGGACCGAAAAGTACGGCATCGCCCAATGAGTAACCCGGGCGTCGCTTGCCGTGATCTACCTTGGTTGCAATGAGTACGTGATCACGACGCCCATTTGCCTTAAGGGTCCGGCCGATGATGCGCTCGCCTTCACCGTCTGCATAGACGTCACCAGTGTCGATGAGATTAATCCAGACATCAAGTGCTCGGTTTAGAATCGCAGATGCCTCTTCCTCGGGGGTGGGGTCCGCGAAATTGTCGGTACCCAGACTGATGCACGAAACGTTTACACCAGTTCGTCCAAGAAGTTTGTACTCCATGTGTGTTCCCCTCTAACTATGACGAAACGTTATAATCGATCGCTAGATTTGAATTATGGGCTCGGTCAGATCGTATATTGCGCCGATATCATCGCACATTGCTGAGGAGGTCGCCTAGACTAAAGTCTCCCACCGTTGATTCGTGCGTGACGATCGTTTTTGTCGCCACACGCCGTATCATTAGGTATTATCTGTTCCCGAAACACGGCCGCAAATCGCTGGTTCAAGTATAATAGTTTCCCGAATGCCAACTCGGGGAGGGTAACCATGAATGAACAGAACGCCTTACCAATCAATGGCGCAGAAATCAGCAGACGGTTCTCCGAGGATGGTTACTATTTTCCCATAATCGCGTTTAGCGAGCAGGAGGCAGCATTCGATGTCGAGCAGTTGCATTCGTTGGAATCCCGAAATCAAGGTCGTCCGCTCGGTAACAAAGGCCAGATCAACTTACCCCATGTAATATTCCGCTTTGCCGATGATATCGTACGAAATTCGCGCATTTTGGATGCAGTTGAGGCAATTATCGGACCGGATATTTTAGTTTGGGGATCGACATTTTTTATCAAGGAGCCGCATAGCGAAACCTATATCAGCTGGCACCAGGACCTTCGGTACTGGGGACTTGACGGCGACGCGGAGGTGAGCGCCTGGGTCGCGCTGAGTCCAGTGACAGTGGCTAACGGTTGTATGCGATTTCTACCCGGATCGCACAAAGGGGAAATGTTGCCGCATCGTGATACGTTTTCCGAAGACAATTTCTTAACCCGGGGCCAGGAAGCCGAAATCGAGATTGACGAGACGGATACGATCAACGTTCTGCTGAGACCTGG
>JAOTYS010000188.1 GCA_029861795.1 Gammaproteobacteria bacterium
CACTGACGCGCTCCAAGGCAATTGACGCCTATCAACGTCTGCGCTCGGCAGATCGTCTTGGCATGCGCATCGGCATCATCCTAGACGGCCGCGACGAAGCTATGGTAGACGCCTGGCTGGCTGCGGAAGTAAAAACCGGTTTTGGCGACGAGTGGATTCGCGTTGTGGGCGTTGAATGGTGTCCCGATTGCTCCACCAGTGGACGCACCGCAGCCTACTACAATCCCTATGTGGGCGAGAGCGTCGTCGGGGAACCGGTACCGAATTATGGGATGTTGTTGTATGAGGCCGACGAATTAATCCCCAAGGTGGTGCGCGCCCACCAAGCGGGGCTGCGCGTATGCGTGGAAGGCCTTGGCGACCGCGGCATCGATTTCGCGTTAGATGCCATTGAAGCGGCGCTTGAGGCCCGCCCAGCAGACGATCACCGCAGCCGAGTCGAACATTGCTGCTGTGTGACACCACAGATTCTTGACCGCATCAAGCGGCTCGGGGTCGTCGATTCTTCCGCCACAGGTTTTATGTACTCCTTGGGAGACGCATATATCGATAATCGCGGCGAGGCGGAAATGAAATACATGTGGCCGCATCGCTCGCTCATCGACGCCGGCATTCACGTCGCGGGCCATTCCGATGCCCCGGTATGTGACATCAATCCGTGGGAGATCATCGGTGCCATGGTGACCCGCAAGACCGACAGCGGACGTCGCATCGGACCAGATGAGGCGGTAACGATTGAGGAAGCACTGCGCGCCTACACCAACGAAGGCGCTTACATCGGTTTTGAAGAGCACATCAAAGGTTCCATCGAACCCGGAAAGCTGGCCGACCTTGCGGTGCTACGCCAAGATCCGTTCGAACTTGATCCTGAAGCAATCAAGGAGATGACAGTCGATACGACGATCTTGAATGGAGAAGTGGTGTTTGAGCGTTAACGCGGCAACCCCAGCCGATTGGCGATGTTGTTTTTCTGGATCGCTGAGGAACCACCGACGATGGGAAACAATAATGCTGAGATAGCGCTCCATCCTCTACTACGTACAAATCCGATAAACAATACAACACCGCCGTCCATACCGCGTTACTTTGAGCATGCCGTAACTCGACGATGATATCCGTAGAAACCATCGACAGCCTGAAACAAGTCGACCCACTCGATTGGGATCGTGTCGCCAGTCGACACGTGTTCGCATGTCATGGTCTGCTAAGTACCATGGAAGACACCTCACTAACATATCATCCACGCTACTACCTAGCTCGAGATACGTGGGGAATTACCGCTGTGGCACCCTGCTACCTCGGGTACTCACAGCGCGATGTTGACGGACTCGATCAGTTGCTGTTTGGTCGCCTTTCGAAGTTACCTCCTATGTTGAGATTGAGCGTTGCGCCCACGCTGGTGTGTGGACCGCGTTTCGGAATAACTTCCAATGTGTTGATCGATCCGAATCGCAACTCAGAGGATCATCGCCGTATCACCGAGAAAGTGATCGACGCGATGGTGGAGGACGCGCGCAACAACAGCTGGACACTGTGCTTTACCAATGTAATCGACAAGTCCACGCCACTTTCAGAAACACTTCGAGCAAGACGCTTTGGGCGCGCCTTAGACTTGCCGGCTATGGTACTGAACTTGCGGTGGAAATCTTTTGACGATTATCTGAGGGGACTGCGAGACATGCACCCCTCTACTGTGAAAGGAATCAAGTGGGAACGAAGACGCGCTCGCAAAGTGGGGCTCGACGTGCTCCCCGATTGGGATCCCAGCACTGATCTACGGGTGGCTCACAAGCTACTTGACGATCACTACCGTCGCCTCAATGGCGCACCCTTTCCGTATCATCAGAAGTTCTTGGAGACCCTATTGCGTAGGATGGGTAACAAGCTAGTATTTTACACGGCCGTGCATGCTAACACGCTACTCGGGGTGGCTGTTGGGTTTCGTGGCGAAGGCTCAATCGCACTCTCGATGCTGGGTGTCGTACAGCCTGCCAGTCGAGCGAAGGCCGTTTATTTCAACACCTGCTATAACCAGCCCATCGAAGACGCCATCGCCAACGGCATCGAACGATTGTTTATGGGTAAGCTTCTCTATGACGTCAAGGCACGACGAGGATTAGAAATGCTACCGCTGCATGTTTATGTTCGGTTCCCGTCGCGGTTGCGTCAATCATTAGTGCAACCGGCATTTAGCTACCAGGTCCGCATCCTAACCGCACGCCACCGACACCTACCAGTAGTGCAGGAAGATCTTCGACGCGCACCATGAGGGCGCTCATCACCAACGCCCACGAGGACGCGGGCATGATCACGATTCGCTCGCTTGCCAGGGCAGGCTTCGTTGTGCACTCACTCGACACTCACCGTCTCGCTTTCGCGGTGCGATCACGTTACGTCACCGCACACTATGATCTGTCCGGTATCGACGATCAGGAGTTCGAGTACGAGCTGCTCAAATTGGTCGAACAGATTCGCCCGGATGTGTTGCTGCCCCTCGGCACGCGAGCGGTACGCGCCGCTAGCCGTCATCGCGCTGAGCTCTTGAAACATACTTCCGTCAACGTAGTCCACTCCGATGGTTTCTGGGCTGCCTGCAATAAATCCATGTGTATGACCGAGTGTCAGCGTGTCGGAATTGCGACACCTGCCACATATAATGAAAACGATGCGCTCGAATTTCTACAAGGTGGCCAGTCACATATCACCTTGGTGGTGAAGCCCGGCTATGACATCGGTGCAGCGGCCAGTGTTCACTACGTAAAATCCCCAGCAGAGTTGCGAGCAGCGGTAGCGAGTTGTACCGCCCGTTTCGGCAGTTGCATCATCCAGGACTTCATTCCCGGCGGTAGCGACGCCATGAACACAGTTGTGCTGCTGTTCACACCCTCAAGCCGTCTGGCCGCAGCATTCACGCTAAGGAAGATCCGCCAGTGGCCGACCACAGGCGGCTCCACTGCAGTCGGTGTTAGCACAGCTGATCACGATCTCATCAAACAAGTACTTCCTTTTTTCGAGCGTTGGAAATGGTGCGGTGTGGCGGAAGTCGAACTGAAGCTCGATCCGCGCGACGGAATCCACAAAGTAATCGAGATCAATCCCCGCCACCCCGGTTACATCCGCTTTCTGCACCGCTGTGGTATCGACTTCGCGACACTGGCCGCAAAGATCGCTCTCAATGGCGACGATGGCACACCCCGCCCTCTGCCGGCATACCGGGTTGGAGAGACTTATGTCTCCCCTACAATGTTCATCAAGTTGATGAGACAAGACATGCGCACCCTTGGAATGGTGAAAACCATCAGACGTACCATCTTCGACGCTCGGGGAGGCATACGCATTGTTGCAGACATGCTCACCGACCCACTACCGCTGATAGCTCGCACGCTAATGCCACCACGACAATCAAGTTTCCCATTCCTACCCAAAGAGTGAAGTCACAAGGGGGAAAGCCTTAGCGAGTAGCGACTAGCTCGATGCGACTGCCAGATCAAAGATCGTTGGTCCCGCCACAGAACGACGGCGCGAGCACAACTGCGAAAACCCGCTCTATTAGCGCATCGGAGTGACGCGTAGTTGGTCTCTTCAATCAGGGTCACTATTCCCCTCCAGCCGTCAGCGCAAAGTTCATGTGAGGCGCGGGCAACTCCAATGCTGCAAAGGTTTCGGCCCCGATGGGAGGGTTTGGTGTAGCCTGAATGGTTGTACAGAAAGCTCGGATCGAAGCTGATCCGTCCCACGCGCTGTACGGCAGTGGGGCCGCTAGCATAGCACGCGAAGTTGACCAACTTCCCACCGTCGAAGATACCATAGAAGAAGTCCCCCTCCCCCGGAGTCCCTGGGACGTATGCCTCCTCCGGGATTTGATTCATGGGATCTCGCAATAGCGCCCGGGCTTCCTCGCTCTCGACCAGTCGACACTCGTACGGCAGTGCACATTTCACTAGCTTTCGGTTAACGTTCTCCGGCGCGAATGCCAAGAAGCGGTAAGCGCGAATATTCGTTACTCTACTGGCGCGTCCGTAAACAACCCGAATGAGCGCAGGAATCAAACCAAAGCGACGTACGTCGATAACAAAGAGCTTGGGGTTCATAATCGAATTACGCTACAACTAGGGTATCTAGTCCTTTAGAGGCAATATGTTACTGGGCTAAAGTTTTTCAATGTACCTTTACAATGCTGCACCGCCCCACTCACCGAACTGAGTAAAGCAAAATGTCAGCAGCCGTGCCTAAGCACGAAACGTCGGGACCAACAAAACAACGCGAACCGGCGCTGTCTGTCGTACTGGCCACCGAGGGGGACGCTCGACTCATTGCCAAGACCCTCAAACACCTTCTCGCACAGACTATCGTTCGACAACTCGAGCTTGTTATCGTAGCGTCGCACCCCGAACGCCTTGGGCTTACGTCATCAGAGCTATCAGCTTTTGGGTTTCATCAGCTCGTGTCTCTCGACGCCCTTCGCTCCAAGGCACAAGCCAACACCGCAGGGCTAAGACAGGCTCGCGCGAACGTGGTCGCGTTTGCGGAAGACCACTGCTTCCCGGAACCCGATTGGGCGGCGGCACTGTTGCAGCGCCACGATGAACCATGGGCCGCCGTGGGCCCAACCATTCGCAACGCAAACCCCGGAACCGTCACCAGCTGGTGCGATCTCATTTTGGACTACCAGCCCTGGCTTAATCCAACAGCTGGAGGGCCTGTCGACTGCCTTCCGGGACATAATAGCAGTTACAAAAAATCGGCACTGAAAAATTACGAGGATCGTCTCGAGCGGTGGTTGGAGGTCGAAACTGAGTTACACCTAAACATGACGCGAGACGGACTAGCGCTCTACCTCGAGCCCAAGGCCGGTGTCGCCCATGTGAACTTTTCCAGGGTATCCGCTTGGCTTCAGAAGCTATACTATTCCGGTCGCGTATATGCCGACGAGCGCCGTCGTACGTGGGGTGTGGTGCGACGGATTTTCTACGTCATGGCAGCATCGTGTATCCCTGTCGTGCGTTTGGCGCGAATTCTTACTGCGTGGCCCGGTGCAGCGGCTGATATTCCAAGTCCTTTGCGTCTCCTACCGTGTTTGCTCCTCGGCCTCATTGCGGATGGTGCCGGCCAAATGATCGGCTATCTATTGGGCGCAAAAAGTGCTGCAACGCGCATGGTCGACTTTGAGTTTAACCGGGGTCGATACGTCCGCGACCAAGAAAGCGCCATACTTTACGGCGATGTGCAATGAGTGTTTCGCACTGCATCGACTCGGCCCGCGTGATCGCAGGAGTGCCTGACGTGATGCGACTTCACCGTCGCAGCCGCAGCAACCTAGAGGGCTACCAAAGTCGACGACTGCGGTCACTTGTAACGCACGCCTATGAGCGTGTTCCGTATTACCGCATTGCGTTTGACGCTCATGGTGTGCACCCGCGGGACGTCCGCAGCATAGAGGACGTCTGTGCGCTTCCACTCACGACAAAAAAAGACATTCAGGCCGCGTCACACACCGACTTGCTCGCGCGTGGGCTCGACTTAGAGCGTCTTATCGAACGCCGCACCACCGGTTCGACCGGTCAGCCGCTTCGAATCTGTCGCACATGGTTCGAGGAACGCCTGCTTGGGTTGTTTCGTTGGCGCATCCTCGCAGCGCTAGGCTGGCGACCAACGGATAGACACGTAGACGTTGAGGAACCGGTTCCTCAGGATGCGAACGATCGGACAATTGTACATCGCGTCCTGCAAAAGGCCGGATTGGGTCGGCAACTACGCATCAATGCATTCCACGAGCCTGAAGAGCTTCTCAATCTGTTGCACGACGCCAAACCCAATGTGTTGACCGGGTATGGCGGCGTACTCGCCCGCGTTGCGCGCGTCGCTTTGACCGCTGGAAGTGAAACACCACGTCCACACCTAATCGCCGTCCACTCTGACACCTTCACGAGGCAAATGCGCTCAGCTATTGAGACCGGATTTCAGGCGCCAGTCTATGAGATCTACGATGCCAACGAAGCGAATGTTATTGCCTGGCAGTGCAAACAGACCCACTCCCTCCACACAAGCGACTGTACTACTCTAGTCGAAGTACTCGTGGACGGTCGACGTGCGCAACCCGGGGAGCGCGGGGAGGTGGTGCTTACCGCACTCCACTCTTACGCCATGCCGCTCATCCGCTATAGGATCGGTGATCTGGCCATCCAAGGCAGTCAACAATGTGATTGTGGGCTGCCTTTCTCCACGATCCGTGCGATCCAGGGTCGCATGTTCGACTACTTCCCCCTTGCCGACGGCCGTACCATCCATCCGTACGAGATCATTAACGTTCTCAACGAAGTTGCTCCGTGGATCATGGAGTATCGAGTGATCCAACAGCGAAGGGACCTCGTGCGCTTGCACTTTGTTTCACAAGAAAGTCCTTCAGCCAACCAGGTTACTGAGATGCGCCACGCGGTTGGTACACTGTTGGGCCCACAAGTGGAGTTCGAGGAGAAGCAGGTCAAGCAACTCGAGTTTGAAGGCAGCGCCAAGCTGCGCGTATGTCGATCTATGATCGCCTCTGAGTACGACTGTGGAGGCGACGACCGATGAGCTCGGTTCGTGATCTTCCCGCGCTACTCGCCACTTCTCCCGGCCGTCGTCGCCTCGAGCACATTTTTATGTATCGAACCTGGCCGTTGCTGTGGCGTGCCGCCGGCATATACCGCCAAACGATGCTCGCACGCACTCGTGTCGTCGCCGTCATCGGAACGTACGGTAAGTCGACGACGGCACGGGCCATATCTGCCGCGTTGTTGGACGACCTGTCGTTGCAGCCACCGCGCAACATGGTGGGTTACGTTGCGAGACGCGTCTTCGCTACCCGACCGGGCGCTCGCCATCGTATCTTCGAAACCGGCATAGACGGTCCTGGACAGATGTTGCGGTACCACCGTTGCTTGCACCCTGATGTCGTTGTTGTCACTTCGGTCGGAAGTGAACATAACCGATCGTTTCATACGTTGGAGCAGACACGCGCGGAAAAGGTCAAGATGTTGGAAGGACTCCGCTCCTCCGGCCTAGCTGTGCTGAACGGCGATGACCCAAATGTCACCTGGATGAGGTCACGCACCCGCGCAAAGGTTGTGACATTCGGATTGGGCGGCAATCACGATGTTGTCGCGGAGGATATGCGCATGGAATGGCCCAATGGAACCGGATTTCGGTTACGAGTGCGTGACGAGATCCGACAAGTTCGGATACGGCTACTCGGTGAACCAGGAGTACGGGCAGCCGTCGCTGGCCTTGCCGTAGCCGTCGGGGAAGGTCGGGATCTGGGTGCAGCAATTCGCGCCATCGAGGCCCTCGAACCGACGCCCAGCCGTCTTCAACCGGTGCCGCTTGCAAACGGCGCCTGGCTTCTGAGAGACGAGTTCAAAAGCAATCTCGAAACGATCGACACCGCCCTAGATGTGCTTGCCCAGATCTCGGCAACAAAAAGGCTAGTTGTGATTGGCGACATTTCTGAGCCGCCCGCAACACAGGGACCGCTATACCGCCGACTCGGCGCTCGCTTGGCAGCAGTCGCCGCACGCGTAATTGTGATCGGCGAGAACCATAAGCGCTATGCTGCGGGAGCCGTCAAGAGCGGTTATTCCCGCGATGTCTTTGTCAATGCAGGGAACGATATTAGGGCGGCAATCCAGGCCACACGGACCGAGATGTGTAGCGATAGCGTTGTGCTCATCAAGGGCCGCAACACACAGCGACTTGAGCGGGTGGCTTTGGCCCTCATGGAGCACTCAGTAAAATGCGGCGTGGTTATGTGTCAGGCAAAAATCCGATGCGAGGCATGTGGAATGCTGCAACGCGGCTGGGGGGAACGTCGGTTCGTAGTCTGAGAACGCTCAAAAGCAAACACTCGGCACACCATTGCCAACTACCGCGGCAACCCTAGCCGATTGGCGATGTTGTTCTTCTGGATCGCTGAGGAACCACCGACGATGGGAAACACCAAGATGTCTCGGGCGTAACGCTCCATGTCGAAACCGTGAACAACGCCGTAAGCACCCATGACCCGTTGGCAGGTGAGCACAATCTCCTCGGCAGTATCGCAAACATAGAGCTTGGCCATGGAACTTTCTACACCGCAGGGACGTTGTTGATCCGCAAGCCAAGCCGCGCGGTACACCATCATCCGTACCGCCTCAAGTTTGGTCTTGGCGTCTACCAACATATGCCGAATCGATTGATGCGCGGCGATGGGTTTGCCAAACTGTTGTCGCTCCTGGGCGTAGCTCCACGCGTCGTCCACCGCGGCCCTTGCAACCCCTAAGGCCATTGCCGCAACCTCCAATTTCTCGACATCCAACACCGACCCGGCCAACATTGACCATCCGCCGTTCCAGCTTTGTTCGCCGCC
>JAOTYS010000189.1 GCA_029861795.1 Gammaproteobacteria bacterium
TCTTTGCGGCACAGTAGATCAATATTGGGAAACAACATTCCTTGCACCCTACCGTCGGCTGCGCCATGGTGGGTTTCGATGAATCGTATTGCCCGTTCGAGTTGTGCGAAACCGTCACCCTCATCGTGTTCAAAGATAATTCGCCCCTCTTTGTCGTAGTATGTGTTCTCTGAGGAAAATCCTGGCGTAATGTAGGCGCGGCACCCGACCTGATCGACGATTTCTACAAAGCGTTCTGCATAACCACCGACTTGATCAACGGTGGCGCCCAAGCAGCCCGCCTCACAGATCGTTGTGGCACCGGCTTTTAGCATTTCGCAGAACGCAAACTTTGTGCCTACTAGATATTCTTCGTCAGACACATCGACTTCGGAGCCGAGCTTTACACCGTGGGTGGGTAGGAAGGATAGTATTCCCGAGTTGAACACATCCGGTCGCCCGGTTTCAGCGATGACGAGCTCGCCAGTGTGCACCGCGGCGTGGTTGTGCATGTTGATCAAGCCAGGAATGATGACGCGTCCTGAACCTCCTAACTTTCGGCCTACGGGTCCGTCATAGCTTTTACCCACCCAGGTGATGCGGTCGTGCTCAAACGCCACCGCGCCGTCACGGATCAATACGTGAGATTCGCCGTCGAAGCCGACGACCCAGTCACCTTCTATTAATGTGATCGACATGGGTTCAATCTCCTGTCGCTCAGTCTTGTCTAAGGTAGAAGTGGGGATGTTAACGGCGGGGCAGCGGCCTCAATGACTTGAGCATTGTGACCAGATTTTGGTCTCGCCATTGCTCAACCTCATCCATACTGAGATCGCCGGCGACGCGCTCTGCGGTGTCGATCGCCTCATCCCTGAGGCCGGGCGGGCCATCCCAGCCAAAGTGTTCGATCATATGTCGGATTCCGCCCTTACCACCACCCATGTGCGAACACATTAACGGACCGGCAAAGGCCCACCGCAAGCCAGGACCGTAGGCCATCGCCACGTCCACATCTTCGAAATCACATACGCCAGCGTCGATCAAACGATGGGCCTCTTGGTGGACAACATGCTGCAGTCGATTCGCGATGTACGACAGAATTTCCTTTTTCAACTTTAGCGCTTTCTTGCCAATGGCCGTATAAAAGTCAACGGCCCAGTCGATGACGGCAGGATCTGTATGCTCACCGCCGACCACCTCGACCAGAGGAATCAAGTATGACGGAGTAAACGGGTGGCCTATAACGCAACGTTCGGGATGTCGACACTTTTGCGCAAGTCGTGTCGGCAGAAACTGTGAAGACGAGCTTGCGATAACTGTGTCGCTGGGTGCTGCCGCATCTATTTCGGCAAAGAGCTCAATCTTGAGGTCCTCCCGATCAGGCGCACTTTCCTGAATAAACTCGGCTTGATGTACCGCCTCACTCAAGTTTGAAGTGAATCGCAGCCGATCCGGGCTTGCTCCATTGGCAAGACCGAGTTTTTCTAGTTGCGGCCAGGCTTGATCGACGATTCGGCGAAGCCCCGCTTCGGCATTGGCACCTGGATCGGTTGCCGATACATCGAAGCCTCTCGCGAGAAAGTACGCTGCCCATCCGGCACCGATGGTGCCAGTGCCCACACATGCTATATGACGAACTGTATTCGCGTTAGTTCTCATAATCACTCCCCCATTTTGGGCTCACAACGCTTGGCTAAACTCTGCACTTCTAGATGATTATCTGAGCTTCATTCGTTTGATGCCTCAGGTGATCATATAGTGACCGCCGTTTGCGATCACGGTTTCGCCGGTGATTACCCGATTTCGTGGTGACGCAAGGAACAGCACTACCTCGGCGATATCCGTCGGCTCCGCCGGTCGTCCTATCGGTATCTGCTTGGTTTGCTCCACCAACCAACTTTGACCTTTGGCGCGTTCAGTGGCGATAGGTCCCGGCGCCACGCCATTGCAGAGAACCTGATGAGGGGCGAATTCAACTGCGAAGGTCTTGACGAGGCTAAGCAGCGTCGCTTTAGACGCGGCGTAGTGAATAATCGTGGGTTTGGGAATAAACGCATCTTCCGAGACGATTGTGACGATACGACCGCTGCGCTGTTTTATCATAGCGTTTTTGAATGCACGCGTGACCAAGAATACGCCTTTGGCATTGATGTCGAACACTTTGTCCCAGGCGTCCGTCGTTAACTCGTCGATGGTGACATGGGGATAGATTCCGGAATTGTTGACTAAAACGTCGACACGCCCGAATTCATCGAGGATGGCGTCTCGAGCCTGCTCTATTGACACAGGGTCGGTCACGTCCATGACATAACCGCGGGCAGTCCCTTCTCCCTGATTGAGCCTGTCCACCTCACTATCCAGCGACGGCTTGTCGATATCCATGATACACGCTTTGGCCCCGCGCGATATCAGTAGCTCACAAATGGAAAGTCCGAGTCCGTTTGCGCCACCGGTCACTACAGCGACTTGGTCGGCAAACTCTTGTGTACTCATTTATTGTACTCCCGTGATTCCGTCGCTGGTTTTATGCTAATTTTGATGAGGGTCGCCAGTCATCGGAATGTCGATCGAGTTTCGACGGTCTATGTTGTTGGTTGGCATTATTGCCTGCAAGGTAAAATTTTCGCCGGACAAGTTTCAGCACCTCGTTTTCGAAGATTTTGATCACTGTCACGTTTCGCCTTATAACTGAAAAAATCCGCACTCTTTTCTATGTTCTTTGGGTGCGTTGAAGGTAGCATAATTAAGGCACAACCAGATGTTCTAGGTGAATCCGATGAATAAAATTACTCCCGTGCAGTCTATTGAAGTTCCCGGCTATGAAGGACGATCGGTGCGAATAGATCGTGGCCAGCGTGTTCGTGTCATTGATGTTGAAGGCGCGCAGGTCGGAGATCTCTTCGCAATGTGCATCGTTGACCATCATGAGTATTTGAGTCCGGCTGTGACTCGGCTTGTGAATCATTGTCTATTCCCGAGAGTAGAACAGAAATTCTACACGAACCGACACCGGCCCATCTTATCGTTCCTCGAAGATCACTCACCAGGATTTCATGACATGTTGTTTGCACCCTGTGATGCTAGGCTTTATCAGGAGCGTGGTTTTACGGATCCACACCCGAACTGCCGTGATAACTATGCTCGAACAGCGCAACAAGCGGGTGTGCAGCATGACATCGTCCCCGATCCGGTGAATCTATTTCAGAACACGCCTGTTAATGCAGACCACACTTTGTCACTCAACACCACCGCCACTAAGCCTGGGGATTTCGTCATTCTAGAGGCCGAGATGGATATGATTCTGGTATTGACGGCATGTTCCAGTGAGCGCATCAATGACGGTACTTCTACGCCTCTGCGAATAGAGATCTATGATAACTAGAAGAAGAGGAGTCGAGGTGAGATCGCCAGGTGCAATAACGGCGTAGCTGACTCAATGCCCTTCATATGACATCAACGCCAATCAACTGGTCGAGAAGCTCTGGCTTCGACTTAAGTTCATCACTTGGTCCGTCGCGCACAATCTGTCCTCGATTCATCACCACGCAACGTTCTGCAAAGTCGAGTGCGACCCGGCTATTTTGTTCCACCAACACGATAGTCATGTCTTCTTGTTGACGCAGCTGTGTCATTGCATATTGCAGCTCCTCTACGATCACCGGGGCTAGTCCTTCTGATGGCTCATCCATGAGCAACACAGAGGGATTGCCCAATAGGCCGCGACCGATTGCAAGCATCTGCTGTTCACCCCCTGAGAGCTGGTTACCCATATGGTTGCGTCGCGCACCGAGTTGTGGAAAAAGATCATACACCCGTTGATGGTCACCGCTACCATTGTGGATCGCCACCACGAGATTTTCCTCGACTGTCAACGACGAAAATATTTCTCGTTCCTGTGGGACGTACCCCAGGCCCCGCCAAACCCGACGGTAAGGCTTAAGATTCGTAATTTCTGTGTTGCCAAGATGCACGGAACCTCGGTGCAAGGTGGTGTGCCCCATAATGGTTTCAAGCAGCGTCGACTTGCCGACACCGTTGCGCCCTATAATGCTAATGGATTCACCTTTCGAAAAATCGATATCTATGTCTTCAAGCACGACGGTTTCGCCGTATCCTGCAAATACATGATCGAGTCTTAATTGAACGGCGCTGTCTTTCATTCTTATCTGGACTCACCCAGATAAGCCGATCGAACATCCTTATCGTCTGCGATTTCCTCCGGAGTGCCTTGGGCGAGAATCGTCCCATACACTAAGACTGTAATTTGATTGGCGAATCGAAATACGATTTCCATGTCGTGCTCTATGATTAGTACCGAGATCTCATCGCTTAGCTCCTCGATGACGTCGAGGATAATTTGGCTTTCCGCTGATGGGATACCTGCGGCTGGTTCGTCAAGTAACAGGACCGTTGGCTTTTGCCCCAGGGCAATGACTATTTCCACTAGGCGTTGACGTCCATACGGCAATTCACTGACGACTGTTAGCGCGTCATCCTGTAATTTGAAGCTCTCGAGAAGGTGCATGGCCTCATCGATCACGTCGTGACGCCGTCCCAAAGGTCGTAGCATCGACGCCGCGATACCAGTACGTTCGGCAATGGATAAACAAACATTGTCCAGCACGGTCAAGCCTGTGAACAACTGGTTGATTTGGAATGTCCGTGTCAGGCCAAGATGACAGCGTGCTGCTTGGCTGAGGTGTGTAATGTTTCTGCTCTGTAGCATTATTTCACCGGCGGTAGGCTTGAGAGCGCCGGATATCAAATTAACCAACGTTGTCTTGCCTGCGCCGTTAGGTCCGATTAGTGCGTGGCGAGCGCCTGGGTCCAACCGAAAATGAATGTCACGGGCAACATGGAGGGCACCGAAGTTCTTATGCAGTCCTGTTATTTGAAGGACGGGGGTTGTCATGATCCTGGTCGAGCGATCCGAACAGCAATATCTTCGAGTACTCCAAGCAGTCCACGGCGGGCGAACAACACCGCTAGCACGAGCACCAGCCCCACGCCAAATTCCCAGAACTCCAGGCTTAGCTTGGCCAGCTCCTCTTCCAGCAACATGTAGACGACAGCGCCGACGAACGCGCCGTACAATCTGCCGGTGCCGCCAAGAATTAAGATAATCAGTATGGTACCGGAGCGAGCGAAGCTTAATACGTCCAGGGTCACAAAAGCGTTTGACTGGGCGAATAGTGCTCCTGCGATCCCGGCCATTGCGGCAGATATGGTGTAAGCGATTACCAGACGACGATGTACTGGGGTGCCGATGGCGTGCATGCGGCGAACGTTTTCACGAATACCGACTAGGGAACGTCCGAACGGCGAGTAGATGATTGTTCTCGCGATCAGAAAAACAAGAAATAGCACGGCAAGGGAGTACCAGTAATAAGTGTGTCCCCATAAATCATTCTCGAACACACCCAGCACCGGCGCAATCTGGATCCCGAGTAACCCATCGAAGCCACCGGTCACCGCTTCGTTGGCGTTAGCCAGCTCATAAAGAAAAATGGCCGTCGCGAGCGTCAGCATGATCAACGTTAGCCCGTGGTAACGCATTAAAACAAACCCGAAGATAAACCCCACTATTGCAGCAACCCCACCCGCGATGAGCAGACCTGAGATCGGCTCGTTCCAGCCGAGGTGTGCTGAGAGCATCCCAGCGGCGTAGGCTCCGGCGCCAAAGTAGGCGGCATGTCCGAGGGTTACAATGCCGGCGTAGCCCAGGATTAAGTCCAAAGATATTGCGAAAATGATGGTGATCAACACCTGGGTGCCAAATGCCATGTAGTCCGGAAATACGAAAAATGCCGCAACCGCAAACAGCCATGGTGTTGCCTCAAAGGCACGCCATCGATGTCTGCGTTGCATGTGAGTTCGCGGGTCAGTCATGTTTCAATCATGAGTTCTATTCTTTACCGAAAAGTCCCGCGGGGCGCAGCAGTAGGATGGCGATGGTCACCGCGTAAATAAAGAAGGCACCCCCTTCGGGCCACAGGTATTTGCCCGCATTATCGATAACACCCAGGACAATGGCGGCAACAAACGTTCCACGGATGGTACCGAGTCCGCCCACGGCGACAACAATCAGAAACAACACCAGGTATTGAATCGCGAAGCTCGGGCTAAGCCCTAGTATGTCCACGGCCAGACCGCCCCCAATCGCCGCGATACCGCTGCCCAAGGCAAACGTAATCTTGAATAACCGGTCGACGTTGATACCAATGGATTCGGCCATTCTCCGGTTGTCCACCGCAGCACGGATCTTGGCACCGATGATGGTGCGCTCGAACCCGAGCCAAAGCACAGTAATCATGATTAGGCCGACCATGATCATGAATACTCGGTAGGTTGGAAAACTCCTGAAGCCCAGATCGATCTGACCGCTGAGGACGCTTGGTACACGGATGGAAACAGGATCGGGTCCAAAGAAAAAAGTGAACGTCGCACTCGCCATAAAAACCAAACCGATACTGAGCAAGACCTGATCCAATTCACTGGCGTCATAAAGTGGGGCGTACAGTAGACGCTCGAGAACCAAACTCGTTACCGCAACACCGATCGCGGCAAGTAAGAGCGCAGGGATGAAGCCCACCCCGAAACCCGTCATCAGACTCACGGTGAAGTAACCGCCAGCCATTGCGAATACACCGTGTGCGAGGTTGACGAAACCCATTAGACCCATGGTGATGGATAGACCCACCGAGATGATGAATAAGATCATCGCATAGGCAAGCCCGTCAAAAATGATGCTGACCAGAACGTTTCCGAACTGAGACATGGGGTGGGGCGGTAGGTGAACGAGACAAGCCGCCACCGTCTGGGCGACGGTGGCGATCTATGCCTTTATGTAGAGTAACGGTCTACTGACCGCATTTTCCTATCTTTAGTGCTTTGCACGGATCTTTGACCTGCGGGATAGTCCCGAGGACATTGATAGTTAACCGATCACCCACTTTGACAATTTCGTGCACGTTCACGTCATGGACAATATCGCGGGTATCCGGATCAATCATGATTGGCCCCCGCGGGCTGTCGAAAGTCCACCCCTTCAGCGCATCCATTGCGCCTTCAGCGTCAATCTTGCCATCTAACGTTTTTATTACGTGAAAGATGGCGGCCATGCCATCCCAACCGGCGACACCCATAAAATCCGGCGTTGTATCCGCGCCATATTCGGCCTTCCAAGCGTCGACGAATGCTTTGTTTTCCGGTGTGTCATATTCAGCGGAATAATGATGCATGGTGACAATGCCCACAGCGTTGTCGCCCATTCCTTGCAGTTTTGTGTCCTGAGTGATGTCCCCCGGCCCGATCAACCTTATTCCGGCCTCTGCCATGCCGAGGTCGGCAAAGGTCTTCACAACGGCGCTCGCGTGGTTGCCCGCCGGTACGAACACGTAGAAGCAGTCTGGTTTGGCGTCCTTGACCCGTTGAAAAAACGGTGTGAAATCGGGCACCTCGCGGGGTCCACCCATGGGAATCTCATCGATCAGTTTGCCACCCGCGGCCTCGAAACCTGTCTTGAAGGCGGCTACGCTGTCCTTTCCCGGCGGATAGTCTGTATAACCACTTGCTGAGCTTTCGCACCCGAGCTTCTCCATGGCGTAAGTCCCCATGGGATAACCAGATTGCCACATGGTGAATGACACTCGTGCAATATACGGCGACAGATTCGGAATCCATGCGGTGCCGGCATTCATAATGATCATCGGAACTTTGCCCTGGGTCACCAGCGGTGCGCTGGCGATGGCATTGGGTGAAAAAACAAAACCGGTCAAGATATCGACTTTCTCCCGCGTTATCAGTTCTTGCACTGCCGTCTTGGCAATGTCCCCGCCCGGGCGTTTGGAGTCTCGCTTGATTAATTCAATCTGGTGATCGCCGAGCTCATCGCCATGTTGTTTGATGTACAGATTCATACCACGATCGATCTGTTGACCGAACTGCGCCGCACCGCCAGAGTAAGTTAGAACGACGCCGATCTTGACTGTTTCTGCGGCCGCAAGCCCAGGTAGGGCTAGCAAGACGGCGAACGAAACCGTCCGCCAATTGAAGTTTGATTTCATGATTTCGTCCTTTTTCAGTACGTGGCTAGTATACGATGCAGCGTGAGGACTGTCGCTAGTCGACATTGTGTTCGTCCTTAAACATCGCCTTATGGCGGCGCTTCTTGATCCACTCCGATAACTCCTCGTCATTTATGAAGTTTTTCGGATTGAATCTATCCCAGTTCATGATTTCACTGAGTTCTTTCTTCCACCGTTTATAGGATGGCTTGAGCGGTGGGCCGAAGCACATGATGTCGATGATCGATAGCTCATTCGGCACACCGAGACTCGGCTTGAACTCCCGTTGAATCGCCTCTTGACCGATGGCAGTGATCCACCACACG
>JAOTYS010000703.1 GCA_029861795.1 Gammaproteobacteria bacterium
CACCGAGCCGCGGGCAAGCACCCCGATTGTCATCAAACCCCACACCGCAAGCATTAAGAACTCGGGTGGCCCGAACAGCAAGACCGCATCGCGCATCAGTGGAATCATAAGAACTAGCACGATGACTCCGAAAGTGGAACCGAGCGCGGAGGCGGCGGCTGAGCAACCGATTGCCGTCTTGCTTTGCCCCTGCTGTGCCAGCGGATATCCATCCAGCATGGTTGCAGCGCTCGAGTTGCGGCCTGGAATGTTAAACAAGATAGCCGTGATCGAGCCCATAAAGGTCGCCCCGCCCACGAACGCTCCATAGATGAGCAACACCGGCAACGGCTCCCAGGCATACGTGAAAGGAATGGCCAGCGCCATAAGCGTAAGACCACTGAGCCCGGGCAGAATCGAAAACATCATGGCCAGTAACGTGCCAGCAATGGGATACAAGATATTTGGCCAAGAGATGACCAGCATCCATCCCTCGACCGCTGACTGGATGACATGTTCCAGCACTAGTTACGAACCGAGCGAATGGATTGCTGAATGACAGGCAGGAACTTTGCGATCCTTTCGTTCACCACACGAAGGGCAGCTATCGCGGTTGGGGCACGGGCAATGTCTAAGGACAGTTTGTTTGTCGCAGCCTTATCTTGAAAGGCGGGGTCGGTCAAGGCCGTATAGAGTGCTTGCTCTAAGCAGGTTTGAATATGTTCTTGGAGATTGAGCGGAGCTGCGACAAGCCGTCCGGCGCCCACTAAGCCGATGAGTGCTGCAACGTCGTCGCGAGCCGCTTCAGGATCTTGACCCAATTGCGCCGCACGACGGGCCGCCAAGCCCTTATCTCCCCCAACAACTGGCACGCGATCTAGTGTCCGATGGGGTGCTATCTCGCCATCACTGATCTGCAACAGCGGCCTGACGTCTCCTGCTTCAATATGCTTGAATATGGAGCCGAAGTTGTTTGAAATCAGATCGACATCGCCGCGTACCGCGGCCAGCGCGGTTGCTCCACTGCCACTAAAACCTGCGACGATCTCATGATCAATGTCGAGTAGAAACGAGCCTATGGATATGCTAAGAAAGCTCGTGCTGCCGACATCACGAACTCCAAACACAATCGGCCTTTGTTCCATAGTTCTAAAGACGTCGTCGATGGTCTTCAAAGAGGAGTCTCTACCGGTCGCCCATACATGCTGACTACGAGCGATTCGCCCAAGAATAGTGAAGTCCGTGGATGGATTGGGTGCTGCCTCCTCGCCAGCAAGTGCAGCGCCCAGCATCCCCGAGGCATCTAGAATCCCCACTGTCAGACCATCGGGTTTGGCGTCGCGCAGCGCAGCAGATCCCACCATCCCTCCCGCGCCCAGGATATTTTCGACTACTACATTTGCGCCCAGGGCTGTCCCCAAATGCGGAGCGATCATTCTTGAATAGGTGTCGTATCCACCGCCCGGACGGTTGGGAACGATCCATCGCAGTCGCTTGCCTGCCAATTCCTGACACGCATCAGCCAGAGCTGTTTCCAGGCCCAGACCCGATAGTCCTCCGATCAACCCCAACGCCTTAATGAACTCTCTTCGAGAATACCTGTACTGATGCATCGACCCTCCGCGTTTTTCTAGATTCCTAAACAACTAGCTCACTCGATCGTTTCCGGATCCGCTATGCACGTGAACGGTTTGATTTTGATTGTGGCGCTTTGCCACGTGCAGCGGCATAAGCTTGCCGCGTCCCGTCCAGATAGGTTCCCTACGCTGGACACGCAAGGTGTCTGTCTGACGCAATATTGCGCGCGCCGCATCGGCACCGAGGCTCTCTCGACCCATAGCTTGGAGCACAGCTTCAACAACCGTCTCGTCATTGGGTATGTGAACGCGTGGGCTGATCAATAGATTCAACTTTGGTAATCCCAAGTCGTCCTCTTCTTCCAGCAGCTGGTAATCTAGTGGCCCGCCCCCGAAGCGATTCGGCAAAACCTCCTCTAGAATATGCAACATCTCACTGCCAACCAAGGTAACGCCTTCGCCTGTTAATTTGCTAAAGCTACGCACATCTCGCACATGGGTAGTGAAACCCAACTTTTCCAAAGGACAACCACACGCGCGTTTCTCTATGATGCCATAGTCATCACTCTCTGCATTAAGCAAGATCTTGGGCGTAGCCGGCAACAGCGACGTCACGTTGAATGCGGGTACACTTGTCCCCGCATTGGGCACGAATCTTGGATATTGAATCATGGCACACATG
>JAOTYS010000190.1 GCA_029861795.1 Gammaproteobacteria bacterium
CCACGCTTTGACTTTGCCCGGAATATCAACGCCCCACCGGGACTGATCGGGGGCGATCTCAAAAGAAAATGTGGCCCGTTCGGCACCGAGAAATTCCTGGCCCCGCGTAAAACACTTTCCCATCTCTGCCCACCACCCGCCGACTTCGCCACTGTAAATTTTTGAAATCGCGTCCGCCTGAACGTCGCTGGCTCGATCGTCGATAATCATGCCAGCACGGCCTCGCGCATCGTAGTCCCAAAGGTTTCCATCAAAACTTCCGACCATTGAAATACAGAGATCATTAAGTTCGACATCTCCAAAATGACCTTCCCGGATGTGCCAGAAAAGAACGAACTCGCAAAAATTATTGTCTGGGGCCTGACCAAATGTGCAGGGACAAGCGACAGCGCAACTGCAGTTGTCGAACCAATCACCAGTGATGCGCCAATTCGAGGTATCGGACATATCGTTCATTGTTAGTTCTCTATCGGTTAGGGACAGATTAAAAGTGTATCGGCTCTGCATTTAAACGCTATCGAGCAAATGCACTAAATCGCTGGTACAAATGCTCTATAATGCGCTACAAAGTCGCAGCCGAAACACACGATGGATGATTCTGTAGATAATTTGTCTGCACGAGAGCATATGGTGGCCGAGCGCTATGCCAGCGGGGATACTTACAGGCAAATCGCTGAAGCTTTATGTATTGCTCCTGCTACTGTGCGCTCCCATATCACATCAATTTACCGCAAGCTCGGGGTTAAGAGTAAACCAGCGCTAATATCGGTGCTGTCACGAAATCAGATTGATACTGTAAACCCTGTGCCTACACCACCTGACAGGCCTTCTATCGCGGTACTGCCCTTTGTCAACCTGTGCGAGGATGCTGATAGTGAATACTTTGTCGAAGGGATTACCCAGGAGATAATGACCAGCCTCTCACGGTTCCGTGAAATCATAGTCGCGGCTCGCGGCTCCTCGGACCTGGTTAGTCAGCAGAAAATGGATGCCCGTGAAGCGGCGAGCACACTGGGGGTAATCTATGTTCTTTGCGGCAGTGTACGCAAGGCAGAAGACCGTGTAAGGGTTTCTGCCAGCCTTGTAGCGGGAGAATCGGGGCATCAAGTCTGGTCTGAACAATACGACCACGTACTAGACGATATTTTCAAAGTACAGGACGAAGTAGCCCAGAGAGTCGTTACCATGCTTATCGGTAAGATCGAACATTCCGATCGTGAGCGTTCTGCACATAAAAGAACAAACGCGCTCTCTGCATATGAATGCGTGTTGCGCGGCAGGCATTTTTTTAAGGATTGGCACGGTTCGGAAGAGGATGTAAAAAACGCGCGCAAAATGTTCGAACAGGCTATCCAGATAGATCCCAAGTACGCGGCCGCTTATTCGGGCCTCGCGGCCACCTATATTGAGGAATATGACCACAGATGGTCGAATAATCTCGAAGCGACCGGCTTGAAAGCGATCGAACTTGCCCGCAAGGCGATTGCGCTGGACGAATATGACAGTAATGCTCACCTGGTCCTGTTATTCGCCTACTGGCATGTCAAATCAGATTTTGAGATTGCCAGGAGCCATCTTGAAAAGGCAATCGAGCTAAATCCAAACCATTACCTGACTTACTGTTATGGATGCATGTTTTCAGTCTGTGCCGGGGATCTGGAGGCCAGCGCCGTTCAGGCCAGTGAGGCTATACGCCGCAATCCGTTACTGCCTGACGCATGTTTGTGGTCGCTAGGGTTTACCGAGTATCTGACGGGGTGTTACGAGAAAGCGATCGCTACTATCTGTCAGATGGATACAGTGGAATCCGAAAGCTACGCATGCCTGGCCGCATGCTACGCACAGATCGGACGCCTCGAGGATGCAGTACGGGCCGCCAGGGAATTTGCCGCATTGAATGACAGATGCCCCATGAGTATTGCGCAATGGCGTGATTATTGGAGTATGCATCTGCATTTCAAGGATCAGCTTTCGGTTGACCGTCTGATAGAGGGTCTAGGCAAAGCCGGCCTGGTCAGGTGCTGATATTTTAATGCCCATTTCGTAAAGGTCTGTTTTGAGTCGCCTCCCTCTGCATAACGATGATTCAAGAAGGCCTGCACCAGGCCGAAATTTGCCCCGCAGGCTAAAATTTTGAGGGTCCGCTTTTTATCTCTGGCGGTTATACCCGTACAATGTTCACTTGCCACATAACAAGGTGCTGCAGTCGTACCAAATGCCCGCTACGCGTGTATTTGGCCGCTGAGCGCGACGTTAGGCCGCGTGAGACGGATGACAGCTTGATTCAGTCGAGTTCGAGCCGCAGCGAACAAATGCTACTTTTTGCCGACGAAAAACCAGAAGGGGATCGATGCCAAATCAAACCATGACTCGTTTCGGGTATCCCGACACTTTGATTTGCGAATACGACCATTGGGTCGTGCTTCTGCGAGAGCAGCACGTCACGTTGGGGTCACTTATTTTGTGTTCGAGCTCCGATGCTACGGCATTCTCAAAATTATCGGCAGGTGCATTCGAGGAAATGAGAGCAGTCGTGAACGATATTGAACGCGCAATTGCTGAAGCGTTCCGCTACGATAAGATCAACTATCTGATGCTTATGATGGCCGATCCGAACGTGCATTTTCACGTCTTCCCTCGTTACGCAACAGAGCGTAGTGCGTGCGGACTGACAATGACCGACACCGGGTGGCCCGCTACACCCAGACTAGATGTGCACCGCGAATTGAGTCCATCTGAGCGCGACGCCTTGTGTCGGCACGTCAGAGACTTCTGGTAATGTCAGAAGAGCGTGAATCCGTACACGTTGACGAGCGAATGTAGACAATGCAACGAACTGCGGCCTAACAAGGCGCTGCAGCTGACGGTCAACCCGCTACGCGGCTTCTCCGCCGCTGAGCTTGGTCGTTAGGCGGGCGAGACGGAGCGCCAAGCACAAGGAGGGCATCACTGATGAGCGTTCACAGCGGCAGTCGGCAGATTCTGATTCACGGCATGGTTCTCGTGCTGGTCGGATTGGTGTGGGGCCTTGTCATCCCTGTTACTCCACACGCAAGACTCGCCCTTGGAGCTCACATCCAGTTCGTAACAAACGGCATGCTGTTCATCGTCCTAGCGACTGCGCTGTTGGCGCTCCCGCACAGTGTCGGGCTCAAGTCCATCTGGGTGATGGTGGTTGCGGCTTGGTTGACATGGGCCATGGCTATCTCCGAGGTAGCCAATTCTTGGTGGGGAACAACGCAGATGTTGCCTATTGCCGCAAGTCAGGCAGGTGCCACCGGCGGCGAACCATGGCAAGAACTGGTCGTCAAACTCACGCACATCGGCGCCGGATTAGGGCTGATCATCGCGTGGTCGTTGCTCGTCGTCGGTTTTCTGAAGCACGCCTCCAGCACAGGAACAAGTGATGGGTAAGGCCACCCAACTAACGACGCAGCCTAACAACCGGTTGCAGCGGACGGTCCGCTGCGCAGCCCGCCGCTGAACCGAAACGTTAGGAGGCTTGCAAGTGCCTTTAGCCGATGACGGAGATCTTGTGCGTGGCCTGGGCTTTATTACGATGTATGCCGCGTGGGTCGAGGAAGACGTCGACGACTTGTTACGAATGCTGAACGCAGTTGAATATTTTGATGAAAAAAAACAGCGGTGGCCTATAAGTGCAAAACTCAGACACGCCGCCAAAGTTGTTCGTAGACTTAAAAGCGATGAATTAGACGGACTGCCTGAAGCACTTGAGGATGCAATCGATCTATTTGAACTCCGTAATGAATATATCCACGGCCGAATATATGCTGGTTTTGATCGAGTCGACTACATCCAGGGCGGGCGCCCGAACTCACCAACCAAGCCAATCACATCCGCCGAGTTGTACGATTTGGCGAATCAAATATGGGAGTACAGGGGAAACTTTATCGGCCCGCACACATTCCGGTTACCACGCGCAATTGAGGGGTATCAAAGTGATGCCTCCTAACAACGCGCTTCAGTGTCGACCCTCGCTACGCTCGGGCACCTGAGCTCGGACGTTAGATTCGTTAAGGAAAAATACAGCGTGGACCAGAAACCCGACTCAGTAGACTTCGAAATTACGGTCACAGATTTCCGTGGATCATATACATGGGGCCTAGGTGATCGAGAGCATTTCTTAAACAATATTGAAATGCAGATTAGGGGTACTATAAGTAATGGTCCCAGTGCAAAAGGAAAGGATGCATTAATAGATATTGAAACCATAAAGGGGGAGGAGCCCGAATCCTATGATAAGGAATGGTTCAAGGAAACAGTGTCAATCGGGCGTGTGGAAGTAGGTGATAATACATTGCAAGCACATGCAGTTGTTGCGCGGTCAGGCATTCAATCTATGTTGCATCTTCTGAATACCGATAAGGAAATAAGGCTGTTTCTTACATGTATTCCATTGGATGAGGATATCTCAGGTGGTCGGCGGAGTGATCTTCTTCGGCTGTGGTTGGAGATAGGTCATTGAAAAACAAATCTAACAAGCAGGTCAAATCCGACGCGCAAAAAGCGCGCCCGTCTTACCCTAATCGTTAGGCGGCACCAGACGCGCCCTCGACCTACAGCACAGATCCCAGATTGAGGATTGACATACTAATTAGAGTATATATACTTTTTTCAGTATGTGGGAAATCCTCGAGCACAGAAGGACCTGGAAGCAGCTCGACCGACTCCCCCTCGACGTCTTGAAACGCTACGAGAAGTGGAAAGATATCGTCCGGCTCTCCGGCCCCGTTGGACTGAGGCAGATCAAAGGATTCAATGACGAGGCGCTGCGGGGCGAATGGCGAGGACATCGCTCCTCAAGGCTCAGTCGGCAGTATAGAGTGATTTATCGAATTGAGCGGGCTAGGGTAGTTGTCGAAGTGGTCAGTGTGACGGCCCACGATTATCGGAAGAAGTGACATGAGCGAATATCGAAAGGCCAGGAAAAGGGTGGACGTTTCGATCGGTGAATCTGTCCGCATTCTCCGCGAGTTACAGGTACTCAGTCAGAATGAGCTGTCGGAGATGACTGGAATTCCGCAATCAACTATTTCAGCAATTGAGCGGGACCGCATTCGATTGGGTGTAGAGCGGGCCAAGGTACTAGCTCGTGCTCTACGATGCCATCCGGCGGTACTGGTGTTTCCTGGCTGGGACGTGGAGCATGAGTCGGCCGCCTAACAAGGCGCTGCAGCTGACGGTCAACCCGCTACGCGGTTTGTCCGCCGCTGAGCTTGGACGTTATGCAGCTGGGAGATCTCAGATGGAATATAATTGAAACGTATGAAGGTCAGGGAGTTGATCAAGATTTTAGAAGGCGATGGCTGGTACATATCGAGGACTCGGGGGAGTCATCGTCAGTTCAAACATTCGACGAAAAGCGGGACGGTGACAGTGGCGGGAAAGTCTGGGGTCGACGTCCCAGCTGGGACCTTAAACGCTGTATTGAAGCAGGCTGGGTTAAAGAGTTGAGGTATTAGACGATGCGTTATGCGGTTGTTATTGAGAAAGGCGAAACAAGTTATGGGGCGTATGTTCCTGATCTTCCGGGGTGTGTCGCGGCTGGACAGAGTAGGGACGAAGTTTTGCGCCTTATTCAGGAGGCGATTGAGTTTCATATTGATGGACTCAAGGAAGATGGCGAACCTATCCCTACCCCTACCTCTAGTGTTGAATTTATAGACGTTGCTGCATAACAAGCCCTTGGAGTGTCGACGGCCTCCTTCGTCGGCCGCGCCTCAAGGGCGGCGAAAAATCCAACGCCAGAGAATCTTGCCTGGGTATCAAAGATTGCAAGTAACTCGTCAAGTAGTGTCGCGTCAATACAAAACGCTACCGGCTTCTATCTTGACTATAGTGAAGACCTTACCGCACTGGAAGGGAAAATGCCCTTGTTGTACGTTGTACGTGATGAGATGAAAGAGGTGGCAGATAAGTGGATCAAATCCAATACTCCCTCTGCCACTACCGTTTATATGGGCAAGCATTTGATGTTTTGGGAGAGGCCAGATGAATTCAATATGGTTCTCGATAAATTTCTTTCAGGTATCGATTCTATGTGACAATCGAATGGGGTCTAGCTCAAGAGGCCTCAAGTCTAGTGGGCAAATGCCTAACAAATACTTGCAGCGCACCTGGCTAACGCCAGGCCGCTGAAGACATGCGTTATGTGGCAGACACAACTGGAATTAGCACGACAAAGCAGGCACAGAACGCGGGCGCTTGGCTTCGGCCACCTGCGGAATCTAGTGAAATAGCTTCTCCGGCAGCAGCTAGCCAAATGCAGAAATGCCTCATGGCTGTGTTGAAGTCGGTGAACTGCATTTAGAGCGAATACGCTTATCGTCCAAAACATAGCGCGTGATTTGCGGCGATTGTATCTCCACACTTCCGACATGGCTGAAAGAGTTAAACGTAGACTGGCCGCAATTATTGCCGCTGATGTGGTGGGCTACTCACGACTCATGCGCCTGGATGAGGAGGCTACGATGGCGGCGTGGTGGTCCTATCGACAAGACGTCATTGATCCCACGGTTGCCGGTCTTGGGGGCCGTGTAGTCAAACTCACTGGCGATGGTTTCCTGGCCGAGTTTGCTTCCGCAACCGATGCTGTTTCTGCTGCCATCGCCATGCAAGCCGAAATCGCATCGCGCATTGCTGATGTACCCGAGGAAAAGCGCGTGCGATTTCGTATGGGCATTAATCTCGGTGACATCCTATGGGATGACGAAGACATCTATGGCGACGGCGTTAACACCGCGGCGCGAATTGAGGCCCTTGCGGAACCTGGTGGCATCCTCGTGTCAGCCAGCGTTCACGATCAGGTTCGCCACCGCGTCTCAGTCGGTTTTGAAGATATGGGCGAGCATCAACTGAAGAATATTGATGTGCCATTGCGGATTTATCGTGTTTCTTCTGATCCGTCCGCTTCAACTGCGTCGGTACCGAAAGCCGATATCGCAACCCTGCCCAACCGTCCATCTATCGCGGTATTGCCTTTTGCCGTAATTGGCGGGAACCGTAGCCATGCGGATTTTGCTGATGGTCTTGGCGCAGACATCAACACGGAGCTTTCCCGCTCTGGGACGATTGTTGTTGTCGGGCACCAGGTGAGTAAGCGTCATAGCCTCGAGACGGAAAGCATTAAAGACATCGGACGAACACTCGCCGTAGCCTACTTGCTCAGTGGTTCCGTACGGATTGCGGGTAATCGGGTACGAATAAGCGCCGAGATGCTTGAGATAAAATCCGGCTATCCTCAATGGTCAGAACGTTACGATCGCTCTATCGATGATCTTTTTGCACTTCAGGAAGATATCTCCCGTAAGATTGTTGGCATGGTCGAACCTACCTTGCATCGATCAGAAATGGACCGGATTAGCCGTAGTCCACCCAGTGATCTGCAGCCCAATGAATTGATGCTCCGTGCCTGGAGAACCTCCGACGAAGGAAATGAAGAGGGGAACCGCACTGCACAGCGTGATTTGGAGGAAGCAATTCGCCGCGATCCACAATACTCCGATGCCCATACCCAGCTTGCATGGATATATTGGTACGATGCCATGAACGGTTGGACAAATGAGCCAGAGAAAACCCTTCACAAAGCGCTTGAATGCGCTGAAAAGGGATTATCGCTCAATCCAAAAGACTATGATGCCCTTGGAGGGCGAGGTGCAGCACTTGTCGGACTCGGCAAGTACGAAGCTATTACGCGAATTATCGAAGCCCTTGAAAAGAAATTCCCAGGCCATGCGCATGCAACCATGTATCGCGCACAGTTATTAAACTCACTCGGCCAACATCAAGAGGCGCTGGAGTTGATGCGATACTCAATGGAAATCAATCCTGAACACGACCATTGGCAGTGGATGCAAATAGGTCTGTGCCATTTCTGTTTGGAGCGCTTCGTCGACGCGGTCGACGCATTTGAACAATTCAAGGCGATGTCAAAGTTTCCAAGGGGCCGTCTATTTCTGGCCGCCGCTTATGCCGCCGCTGGACGTAAGAAAGACGCTCGAACTGAGATCGACTCACTGGGAGCGGATGTAGATATACTCACCGAATGTTCGACGAATTTCTCCTATCGTGTTCCCGATGACCGTGAACGGATAAGAGTATGGGCACAAAAAGCAGCGCAGCCCAAATAGTCCATATCGAACCCGGTCGACTGACGTGCGATTTACATGGCAATCCTGCCGTATGCTTAGCGTCGAAAATGACCTCCTTGATAACCGTAGAAGCGTTAAGGCCAGGCCGTTAGGCGACACGAGAAGGAAACATCATTGAGCGATAAAGAAGAAATCCGAGACTT
>JAOTYS010000191.1 GCA_029861795.1 Gammaproteobacteria bacterium
CGCTCTGCTTGCCGCGGGAGGTGTGATCGTGGCGGTGGATGCGGTGTTAGAAGGTCGCGTGAACAATGCCTATGCGTTGGTGCGTCCACCTGGTCATCACGCCGAGGCGAGTTGGGGTAGAGGATTCTGTATTTTTGGCAATGCGGTTATCGCGATCCTACACGCCATGTCTGAACATGGAATCAGGCGTGTTGCCACCGTGGATTGGGATGTGCATCACGGTAACGGTACGCAGAAAGCGTTTTATCGCAATTCCAAGGTGCTCACTATCTCTGTTCACCAGGATCGTAACTATCCCAAAAATAGTGGTTTTCTCGACGAGAGTGGAGAAGCAGAGGGCGAGGGTTACAACGTCAACGTACCACTGCCTCCGGGGTCAGGCCGTGAAGCCTATCTAGCTGCATTCCGGCGTGTGGTCGCCCCGGCGCTACGAAAGTTCAAGCCCGAATTAATAGTAGTGCCTTCGGGCTTCGATGGTTGTGCATATGATCCGTTGGGACGCATGATGGTGAGCAGCGAGACGTTTCGCAAAATGGCTGAAATGGTAAAAGGCTTAGCTGAGGAACTTTGCGATGGCCGGCTGGTGTTGTGCCATGAGGGTGGATACTCCGTGGCCTACGTTCCATTCTGCGGGTTAGCGGTACTTGAAGCGTTGTCCGGCAAGGCTTCGGGTGTGAGCGATCCTTATCTGGCAGCGATTGAGAGCATGGGTGGCCATGAGCTCTATCCGCATCAGCAGGCGGTGATCGAACAGGCCGAATCCTTAGTGGCAAAGATTCGCTGAAAACTACTATGTGCGTCTGAAGACGCACCTACAAACAAAGGCTACGATCAGGTTGCAAAGCTATGTCATCATGGTGCACTTGCTCGGGCGGTTACGATTAGATTCGAAGCTATCTGAGGTTCGCCTTCAGGGGAATGCGAGTTGTCGTCGCACCTGGAAGGCGCTCCTACGGTACTTTCCCTTGAGAGCCGCTGTACGCCTAAAGACGTACCTACAAACCCATAGCAGGTGTGGTTTCGCCGTCAGGCGAACGACTTGCGACGATCACATCCCTGTAGGAGCAGCATCTCGCTGCGCTATGTGTCATCCTGAGACGCGTAGCGACGAAGGATCTTATCCTGTGCGCCCAGGGGAAGACGGTGTCTAAAATTCGCCCCAGCCTCTTCTTCGTCGCCAGCGGATTTTCGGGATGACCAGACCGATGATTATTCCAAGGAGAACGACACCTGCACCGCGGACAAACCATTGTTGTTGAGAGTTGTTCCTAAGATTCTGATTCTCCGCCTGTAAAGAATCCTTTTCTCTGACAAGCGTGCTCATGGCCTCTTTGAGGGTTTGGTTTTCTTCATCGATCGACAAGGTGCTGGCCGCGGTCTGGCGAATTGTTTTTAGCTCTTCAGTTTGGAGGTTATTCTCTTGTTTGAGCCTGTCGACAGTGTTCTGTAGGATATCAATCTGAGCGAGCTCTATCTCAAGCTTCTCGTTCTCGCGCTCCAATTCCTTCATGCGTTGCCGCACAGTGGTGAGTTGCTCACGCGCGCTGGGTTCACCCATTAAGTAGCGGGTCAACACCCACCCTTCTTCACCCCCTGGCTCTCGCACGCGACTGTATCCCTTGCCATCGTCGACATCGAGCACATTGACTGCAGTACCGCTTTTCAAGATCCGTACAATCTTCTTATCCTTTGCCGGGCCCGTTCGCATAGTGATCTCTAAGTCGTCGCTCACATAACGGGTCTGTGCGAAAGCGGCGCAGGAAAACAAGAGGCCGCCACACAACAGTAAGCGGATTGCTAAGTTGTTGTTGGTCACGAGAGTCCAGCCACAGCAGGTGATCTCGGATAATAGGTCAGATTAGGCTTGCGAATCCATCGCCGATGGTCTGGTTGCGCTAGTCATACCATCCGGGCAAGCTGAGCATTTATTAGCTGTAAGGCGTCTGTTGTCGCGGTGGTACATCCAATATCTCGGCGGCGCGGTCTGGTTCCACTATGTCGGCACCGAGTTCGCGAACGATCCTGACCGCTTTTTCGACAAGCTGTCCGTTGGTTCCAAACTCACCCTTGGCCAGATACAGGTTGTCCTCCAGGCCAACGCGGACATGCCCACCCAGCGCCACCGCCTGGGCCACCATGGGAAATTCCCAACGAGATATGCCAAAGGCCGACCAGTTGGCATTTTCGGGCAACAGATTGCGCATCACGGTCATTATCTCAGTGGTTGCCGGCGAGGCGTGCGGTATTCCGAGGCAAAGCTGAAACATCGAAGGCGACTCGACCAAGCCTTGGTCGATCATTGTCTTGGCAAACATGATATGGCCTGGCTCAAAGCACTCGATCTCAGGTTTTACGCCGAGCTCTTTGATTGTTTTCGCCATGATGCGTAAATGCTCTGGGGTATTCATGAAAACATGCTCGCCGAAATTGAATGTGCCGACGTCCAGCGTGCAAATATCCGGACGCAGCTCTTCCACGTGAAGCATGCGCTCCGCCGGCGATTTAAGCGTGGTCCCCGGGCCTCCCAGCGCCGGATTATTCTCTGAGGGAACGTAACGGGCGCCTTCGCCGGTGGTGAGATTAACAAGGATATCGCTACCGCTTTCGCGGATTCTTTCAAACACTTCGCGAAATAGCGCGGGATCCCCGGTTCGTTCCCCAGTGTCGGGGTCGCGCACGTGGATATGAGCGATGGCTGCACCTGCACTACGTGCTTCCAGACACGCATCCGCAATCTGCTTCGGCGTGATTGGGAAATTAGGGTGTTTATGAAAGTTACTGTGACCGCCGGTTACTGCGCATGTCACGATGACTTCTTGGCTCACGGTAGTACTCCTCGGGTCGCTTCGGCGCTACAGACTACGCCTATCTTCACGGCTGTACCAGGCTGTCACCAACAGTATGAACCACCGCGAGATCGAGTCGAAAAGTTGCCCCATCAATGACTTGAAACGATCCTCCCTTGATTCGTGTGTTGTTCAAGCCATGCCGGAGTCGGGCGGTTTACAGCAGCGAGTTCGCCCACAAGAATACGTTTGCGAACCGATCCCGTGTCTGCTTGGACAAATGGGGCTTGAGCGAGTCCACGTTTGCCACCAAATATCGAGCCACCCTGAAACGACTGAACCTTGCGCTGTGCTGCAATGGATAGGTGTGAAAATAATTCTGTAGTCTCAGAAGGATCGGAGAAGTACTAGGGCTTAGCTCGGATTCCGAGACTGGTTTTTGTAGCAGATTTTCGTACGCTGCATTGACCAACCGGAGATAGAAATCGGTCTCGAACATATCCTCCATATCTGCTTCATCAGTTATGGCAAAGTCAGCGAAACGCAATATGTGTCCCTTTCGCAGAAGCCGCTTGGTTTGGGGATCTTGTTCAGATTTTTCGTCCTGGTGATTGGCCCCCAGCAGCGTGGCCAACTTAATGTCCTGGCGGGAGCTTAACAACGAGATAAAAGTGATTATTTGATCTATTCCGCTCACCGGCGTGATGGTCCACTCGGGACTGAGTCCCGGGCGACCGTCTTCCTCAACCAAATCGGACATCGCTTGGAAGTAAAGCAGCTCCGCAATATCTTCCACGACCAAACTGTTTCGGCCCGCAAACAGCGAATCGTAGATGTCATAGCCGAGCGCCCCAAGCAGTGGAAACAAACTATCTGAGCTTGCCTTTGAGAAGTCTGAGAGGACTTTTGTGCCTTGAGTGTCTGGCGCATATCCCTCGTCAACATCTGGACTCTCGTCTTCCACGATGCGAACCCGACCCATGTGTTTGCGGTCCACCATAAACGGTGAATGCGAGGTGTAAATGAGTTGATGGTTTGGCGCGAGTTCATCGTCGAAGTAACGCAGTAAATCTTGCTGTGCCTTGGCGTGTAGCGACATGCCGGGTTCGTCGAGCAGTAGAATGAGAGGGTCATCGCTGGTCTGTAGCTGGGCGTACCACGCCAGAAATGAGAAGAACCACAGAAAACCCTTAGAACGTTCGCCAAGGTGGGTACTTACCATGTGTTTTGAGTCATAGATGCCGGCCCAGATGTTGGTGCCTTCGCGCATACCTTCCGGATCACCCGGATGACCTGGGCGTACGTCAAATCGGATCTTTAAGTGTTGGTTCTGTGACCAGTACTTCAACATTTTTTTGCTTAGATGAAACCCGGCTCCCTCCAACTTATTGACCAATTGCTGTGTTCTCTTCGGGTTGAGTAATTGATCCAGATGGAGACGCGCTTGCTGGATCAACCCAAGCATGGGAAAGTCTGACGGCCTGAGTTCTCCGCTGCGAGCTCTTTGCTGCAGGGCCTCGAGGTTCTCGTAGCCGTTCATCAAATAGAACTCGTCGAAGTACACGAATTTCGGAACTTTTGGGCGGATGTGATTGAGATAAATATACCGGTCCAAACCCACATCCTGGATCTCGGCGGTGGTTCTGATAAGGTTGTCTATCTCCTCCGACGAGCTATTAGTTCGAGCAAGCTCTAGCACTTCTAGGAACGATTTGCAGTTTGAAAACTCGCTCGCAGTGTCCGAGGAGAGCTGAGCCCTCGCCAGGAAATGTTGCAGTGCATTGGTCTCATTGACCTCTAAACGAAAAGTCCTCTTGTTTGAATAGCCGTTCCACAGTGTGACTTGGTTCGTAGAGAGAACATCGGGTCCAAATTCCTGGTGGAGGCTTTCAAGGTCATTGGGCTCTAGGTCGAATGCGGCACATACTACTTTGGCAGGTTTGCGTTCTCCGGACTCAACCGCATACTCATAGTCGTCCAATGCGGCGCGGGGGAAGTCTTCGGTATAGTCGTAAGTGCTGTCGGACTCCAAAATCGGATTCAGTCGATACAGCGCTTGCAACAGAGCGGTCTTGCCGGCCTCATTTTTTCCGATCAAGCAGGTAATTGCTCCCACCCGAACCGGACCTGAGTGATGGATGCTTTGGAAGTTGAATATTTCTACTTCAGTGAGTTTCATGTTTATTCCGTTATTGAAGTATGGCTTGGACGGGTGGTGCGGTTTCGCGTGTTCCGGAAGCGCTCGTAGACGGAAGGGATCAGATTATACCGTTTGAATGAGCCTCGCCCAGGCCTACGGGGCGAGTGAAGGGCTCCAATGCCAACCCCTCCTGGCCTCTTTAGATTCACAGAAGGGGTGCAGTCCCCTCGTTTAGTATTTCAAAGTATCGATTGTACACAAACAACCGGTTGCGTTGCTTTCCGGTTAATTCACGGACTATTTCGAGCTTCTCAAGATGCTTGAGGCAAGCCCTTATCGTTGGTTCGCTCAGCCCCAGGGCGTGGGCCGCTGCTGGTGCGGAAATGATTGGATTGGACTGCAACAGCTGGTGCATGCGATGTGTTGATGAGGCCGCCCGTCCGAGCCTGTCGATGTGGCGCCGGTCCTGCTTGAACATGAAGCCGATCGCTAGCGCTGCCTTTGCAATCTTTGAGGCCGACTCTGCGATACCCTTAAGAAAAAAACTCACCCACTGCTCCCAATTACCTTCGGTGCGAACTCTAGTAAGGTGGTCGAAGTACAGCCGGCTGTGACCCTTGAAATAGCCGCTCAGACAAAGTATCGGATCGTCCATCACCCGTCCGGCGTAAAGCACTATAAGTGCAAGCAGACGACCCAGTCGACCGTTGCCATCGGCAAAAGGACGTATGAGTTCGAGCTGTCCTTGGACCAGCGCAGCCTTAATCAATATCGACCGTCGTTGTCGCTGATCTCGTAGGAATGTTTCCAGGTTTTGCATCAGGGCCGGCAGTCGCGCAGGAGGTGGAGGCAAATAGGACGCGGTGGCAGGCTCTGCTCCGCCCACGCACAACTGCTGATCACGAAAAGCAGTCGGTATATCGTCAGTTGGAGGGGATCTTGTCAGTTGTTGGTGCAGCTCCTGGAGCAACGCAGCCGATAGGGCGACTCCGTCCGCCAGTCGTGCAATCGCGTATTTTAGTGCGGCAACATAATTGGTGATGGCCCGAGCATCATCGGATGCTATTTCATTGGCTTCGTCACCGTGGAGCAGCAAGAAATCTTGGAAGGAATTCTCGGCACCTCCAATTTGGACAGACAATAACGCTTCCTTTCGTGTATAGAGATGAACGAACGGCGCCCTTTCCGGCAGGTCCGCGACAATCCCATTCATACGCCCCAACTCATAACTCGCATGCTCCAATAAGGCGTGATGTCCCTGATCTAGCAATAGCGGAGGGGTGGGTGGCAGCGGCGGGGGGACAAACGCCCTATAGTCCTCACCGCCTAGGGTTGCGGTCACATAAGTGCCATGCCGCGATGAAGAGTGCATATCCAGAGAGTATTAA
The DNA here is from genome assembly GCA_029861795.1 of Gammaproteobacteria bacterium. The sequence continues at coordinate 6,315 of JAOTYS010000191.1, forward strand.
GGGAACAAGGAACAGACGTGCATCGTTGTCTGGAGAAAACTAACACATTATCCTTTCGTTCCCCAAGCTATTGACGCAGCGCGAGACATCACTCGACACGCCTACGGTGTAAATGTCCGGTTCTCCCCATGGAAAGGCTAGCGCTAAAGAATCTTTGTTTGTCATGCGAGTAGACGCGCCCTGTGCGCTTTACACGGATATTGTGCGACCAGATTGGGTGGACCGCCTGGGCCACCTGCACACCGCGTACTACGCTGTGGTGTTTGACTATGCCGGTGATGCGTTTCTTGATTTGGTCGGTCTGGATGAGGTCTATCGACGGCGTACACTTTGTACAACCTATATCCTGGAAGCCCATCTACGTTATCTGGAAAGACCTCGACGCGGGGAATCTCTGCGCTTTACCACACAATTGATTGACTACGATCACAAGCGTTTACACCTATTGCATTCTATGCACACTGCCACCGCGCTCGCCGCTACCATCGAGTTTCTGCACATCCACGTGGATGGCAAGCTGCGACGTAGCGCGTCCATGCCTAAGGACGTGCTCGCTCGAATCGGCGAAGTGATGGCGGTGCATAAGGACTTGCCCCGCCCTGACCACGTGGGCAAGGTGATGGGTCTTTAGAATTGTGAGATTTATACTACCGCAGAGTCTTTGGGCTTGAGTAAGAACCGGCGCGCGATATCGGTATAGCCGGCAAACCGGTTTTGGCTAATCTCACTTGTATTGATTTCATCCGGTTTGGTCTCCCAATAAACACGATGCAGCGCATACCACGGCAGGTCCGTTCGGGCGTGATGCAGTGCGTGGTAGTTGTTGTTGAGAAATAAGATACGAAATGGCCAGGCTGCTTCCACAGTTTGGGTTGGCGACGCACCGCTCTCAGCGGGCTTGTGCTCGTTATAAGAACGTAACAGGGTGAGGCTCATCCCTGGCCAGACGAAACATACCAAGTACTTCCAAATGGGCATTGCACCTGTGCCTATCAGCCATACAGAAACGACCGCAATACCGCTGAGGTGAGCCAGCCAGATCATTGCTAAGGAAACATCGCCCGCCTTATATGTTCGCCACTGACTGTGGATAAACTGCGCAGACACAATCCACGGACCAATCAATAGTCGGCCTAACAGGGTCTGATTGACAACTAATAGTCCTCGCAGCCACGCAGGATATTGTCTCCAATTCTCCTGCCGATGATAGAAAGACTCCGGGTCCAGTAACGGGTCGGTGAGTCTTTCGCATCGGTGGTGTTGCACGTGGGAACGACGGTAGACCTCTAACGGCACTACAAAACCTAGCGGTAGGCCGGTGCAAATTCGCTGCAACCACACAGTCTTCATCAGATGGCCATGTATTACCTCGTGTTGCAACGAGCCATATTGGCACACTACCATGCCCCCGACGATCGCAAGAATCCACCAGGGAATTAGATCGTGAAATAACGTCGCTGTTGTCCACGCAGACCAAGTCGCGACCAACACTAACCACGTGGGCCAGTGACCCGGCAGCGCGAGCGAGCGTGAAGCTTTAACCCCCATATTCGACACCTTGCTGTTTGCCTCACCTATGTTCCTAGGTTTCTATTGCTCTTCTGATTCTCAGAATACTTTGTAAAGAATGTTGAGCCAATGGTGCTGTTGTAACTAATTGTGTCTTAGTGCAGAATAAGCTAAATTATGGTGATAATAGTCACCAATCAGCACCAGCCTAGGTTGCGGTGATGAATCGCACAGAAAGAGCCCAAGTGTTTCGTCAGAGACTGAAGAGCGCCATGCAGCAGACCGGGGTGAATCGTTCCCAGTTGGCACAGCGGGTGGGAATAGATCGCTCGACCTTATCGCAATTGCTCAACGAAGAGGGCTTTCGAATGCCGCGTGCCGATACGGTGGCTGCGGTAGCGGAAGGTTTGCAGGTCAGTCTAGATTGGCTAATGGGTTTAAGCACCCAACCGGAGACAGGTGCGACCATTCTCAGAGATTCCTTAC
>JAOTYS010000707.1 GCA_029861795.1 Gammaproteobacteria bacterium
ACCAAATATTCAAGAGCCCTGGGGTTTGTAGGTACGTCTTTAGACGTACGTTGCCCGGTGTCTTCTTCGTCTGGAGGATCCGACAACGAAATATTCAAGAGGTTTGTAGGCATGTCTTTAGACGTACGTTGCCCGGTGTCTTCTTCGTCTGGAGGATCCGACAACGAAATATTCAAGAGGTTTGTAGGCATGTCTTTAGACGTACGTTGCCCGGTGTCCGCTTCGCCTGACCTGTTCGCTTGAACGCCCAACGATGCGTTGATAAAGCTCAGGATCGGTGTCACCTTCGGTACCGAATACCAGTACTTTGGAGTCTGAGTCTAAGGCGAGCTCCTGTGCCAGTCGATTATCCGCGGCCACAGCCAGCATGCCAGCTAGTCCGGCCACACCAGATTCGCCGCCGACAATTGGACTATCGCCGTCGACACCGTCGGCCAGCAATCGCATCGCGTCGATGGCAGCGTCGTCGGGTATGGTCATGAAGTCGTTCGTCCCTATTGACAAAATTTCCCACGCAATGAGAGAAGGCTCGCCGCAGGATAGCCCAGCCATCACAGTGTCCAGACTTCCGCTCAATGTGACTCTTTCGCGAGCCTTGGCGCTGGCATAAAGACAAGCGGCGTTTTCAGGTTCAACGACCACAAAGCGCGGGCGCTGCTCGGCGAGTTGCCGCCACAGTGGTGCACACACTGCGGCCGGCAGGCCACCGACACCACCTTGTACGAACACATGGGTGAGAGATTCGCCTTGCGGTAATGCCGCAATGGCTTCGTCGGTCATCACCGTGTAACCGTGCATCACGTCCTTGGGGATCTCAGTGTAGCCGTCATAAGACGTGTCGGAAATCACCGTCCATCCGTTTTGCTCCGCATCCAATGCGGTCCGGTGCACCGAGTCGTCGTAGTTTCCGGATACGCGAGTTATTCGGGCGCCGTAATGTGCGATCGCAGATTCACGGGCAGCGCTTACATTTTGATGCAAGTAGATGACACATCGACAGTGGAACATACGCGCACCCCATGCGACCGATCTGCCGTGATTACCGTCGGTGGCGCAGCAAACGGTGATGTTGCGTGTCAATTCGCGATAGCGCCCGCTTTCAAGGTCCTTGGCGGTAATGCGTTCACTCCCGGTTGCCTTTTCAACACTACGGCGGAGCAGACGATACACCGCGTAAGCACCGCCGAGTGCCTTGAAGCTACCAAGACCAAAGCGTGTCGACTCATCTTTGTAATAGATACTCGAGACCCCGGCTACCGCGGCGAGGCCGGGCAAGCATACTAGCGGAGTTTTTGCGAATCCTGGCCACGACGCGATCTCAGTCTGCGCTAACGCGCTGCTGTGTTCATTCAGAATCGCCTTCAGTGCGGGCCCATAATTCAGATGAGGTGACGCCTTAGGGTTATGGTAGGTAGCGACAGGATAGCGCTTCAGCATATTCGGTTGACCGGCAGTTCAATTCTAATCGATTGCTGTGACCCCGAGTCCCGGCGCGGTGCTTGTGCTCATATATCCGTCTTGTAATACAAATCCACCGGTGACGACGTCCCGGTTCAGTTCCAGGCTGCCGTCCAAGTCTAGAAAACGTGTCGCACTACAAGCCAATGCAGTGTGTAGCGCCGCGCTAATGCTAATCGCACTCTCGTCCATGCAGCCCCACATCAGCTTAATGCCTGAGGCCTCGGCGATGGTGGCGATGCGCTTTGCAGGCTGTATACCACCACACTTCATCAGCTTGATATTGAATATCCCGCACGCAGCAGGCGGCGCAATGAGGCGGATTGCATCGGTTTCCCTAAGCAGACTCTCGTCCATGGCGATGCGCTGACGCACGCTTGCCGGAAAGCTCCGCAATGTCTCATCGTCGGTCACCTTGAGAGGTTGCTCAATAAACTCGATATCTAGAGTTCGACTCTCCTCCACAAAACGCTGCAGATCTTGCACCGAATACCCTTGATTGGGATCCACTCTAATCGCCATCCTGGTGCCGAAGCGTTCCCGTAGCTTGTGTAAACGCTCTAAATCCTCCTCCAGGGAATGACCGAGCTTGATCTTGAGTATGCGGAATCCCTGGCCGACGTGCTCTGCAGCGTCGGCAACCGTCTCCTCCACCGAATTGATCCCAATGGTAACGGAGGTGGGCAGCCTGTCATGAACACGTCCAAGCATTTCCACCAGTGGGATGTTGAGATGCTGGGCGAGCAAGTCATGCAAC
>JAOTYS010000706.1 GCA_029861795.1 Gammaproteobacteria bacterium
GGCCAATCTGGGCTATACCCTGTCGGACGAGACGGTGGGTAACATCCTCCGGCGTAATGGTATCCCGCCGGCATCGGCGCGTAAGCACACCACGACCTGGAAAGATTTTATCCGTTCGCATATGGCGGTTCTCGCGGGGACTGATTTCTTCACCGTGGAAGTGCTCACCCTGCGCGGATTGGTCACTTACTATGTATTGTTCTTTATCCATCTCGAGAGCCGTCGCGTTGAGGTTTCCGGTATCGCGCCACACCCGAATGAGCGGTGGATGAAACAAATTGCCAGAAACGTGACCATGGACGAATGGGGGGTTCTCGGTAATTGCCGGTATCTCATCCATGACCGCGACACGAAATTCACGGATTCCTTTCGCGCGATTGTCAGATCAGGCCAGGTAGAGCCACTGAAGCTTCCCGCCCGGAGCCCGAATTTGAATGCCTACGCCGAACGCTGGGTCAAATCTCTCAAAGAAGAATGTTTGTCCAAACTGATCTTGCTTGGTGAAGCTTCTCTACGGCGTGCACTCCGGGAATACGTCGCGCATCATCACACCGAACGAAATCATCAAGGCAAAGGCAATGTACTGTTATTTCCGGCTGCCATGAAAACAATGAATCATGTTCACGGATCAGTCGGCTGTAAAGAACGCTTGGGTGGGCTGTTGAAATATTATTATCGGAAAGCTGCATGAATATTTTGACCCCACGCGTATGAGGACGCGATTGGTTGTAATACGTTGACCAAGATTTCAGAATTCGCCTTAACTGGGATTCAGTAAGGGGAATCATGTAGTCAAGGCACTCCCGACGGGCAGCTCCTCAAAATCGGTAACTGTCAGATCGGGTCTGCAGCCTGTTGAAAAACCCTTATGCGGCACGATACTGCGTTAATCATCGGCTCAAAATGCTCATGTACTATCTGTACACTGCGCCTTTTCGCCGCTGTTTGCCTTGCCTCGCACTCGCCTGAGATTTTTTCAACAGGCTGTCTGAACTTCTACAGCTCAGTCCTTCACCTCCAATTCGTTAATATAAGGGAGAAGTTTGTGACCGTAGTTTGATCTAGGTCAAGTTAGTACCTGTAGCAACTATTCCCTGTAGGTTCTTACAGATTTGTAGTGTGTACGTCCAGAACCAGGGCTCACCAACGAGTTATGTCAGCTTCCGTTGCGGGAGGTTCCCGTTTCGTTTTTTCATTTTCACTTTGATCGCACAGTTTAGGAACGATGGGCTTTACGCTGCGCTACTCAAAGCTTTCGGGCCACTTCCTGGCTGCATGATATACGGTCAGAATCTCGATCGCATCTCCCTTTATTCTGTAGGGAACGATGTAGGGCAGACCAGCAATAATAAGCTCCAACGTACCACGCACGCGCCCTGCCCTACCTAGTTTCGGATGCTCTGCGAGCAGTTCTGTCGCACGTCGGATCCTCTGTGCAACCTCAAACGCTGATTGCGGATTGTCTTTCGCGATGTAGTCCTCGATAGCTTCGAGCGCTTTGGCGGCCGGGTGCGTCCATACGACCCGAGCCATTAGCTCTCTTTATGCTTATTGAATATACGCTCCATCTCGGCGTCACTCGCGAAATGCCCTTCGTCTGCCGCCTTTATCCCTTCCTTAGTTCTTTCAACCTGCCACGCATGTACTTCAAACAGCCGGTCGATTGCCTGATTGATCACGTAGTTCCTCGATCGATCCGTCTGCTTGGCAAGCTTATCCAGTTGTTTCAACTTCTTGCTGTCCGTTCGGACAGTAAAAGCCTCGGTTCCCATCTGCCTTTTCCCGTGAGGTTCACTATGGTTCGCATGTAATCATAGCATGAATGTCTTCTCGAAAGCAGTCTTACCCTGCGATCCAGAATGTGGCGGTGGACTCGCCTCCGATAGCATGTCTTCCAACGAAAGTCCCACCGATCAGCGCTTTGGCATCCTTGTGGTCCGCAAAAAACCCATCTGCCCGTGTGGTCAAAAAACTAAAACACAGACAGAGTTATCACGCCTCGGGCGCTGCCTGCGTGTTCAATGCAGTGTGTCAGGAGCGCCATGGCAGCGCTTGAACTTCTTGCCGCTTCCACACGGACAGGGATCGTTGCGTCCGGGTAAAGACCCTTTGCGGAGCCGCTGTTGCGGACCGCCAGTCATCTCTGCGGTAGGCGCTGTTCGACGCGCCAGCCAATACGCATGGATATTACGCACCGCAGGAGCAATCTGGTCGA
>JAOTYS010000705.1 GCA_029861795.1 Gammaproteobacteria bacterium
CCCTAAGCAGGTTGAGACCCGAACAGAACGCTCGAAGTTGATGTTTCGGATCAAGGTAAAGGTCGATCCAGAGCCTATCAATGAATATCCGGATCTGTTCAAACCAGGGTTGCCAGGAGTCGCTTACGTCCGCCTGGATCCTGACACCATGTGGCCCGAATTCTAGTGATACTTGGGGGTGCCGATCAGCGAGTTTGCTACGGTGGTCGTTGTTGGTAAGCCCAAGCCACACAGCATCCACGGTGGCTGCAACTTTAAGAAATTACAAAACGCTGCCGCGACAACCGATCGGCGGACGCAGTGTATTACACCTGAGTCAACGTCACGGTCTTACGAAAACGCAACAGCGCAGCAAGGAACAGCGCTGCACCGATCACACCAGTCGCAGCGAGCTGCGGCCATACCACATCAAAACCGGCATCGCGGAACAGGACCGCCTGTGCAAGACTTATGAAGTGTGTTGAAGGTACGAACTGCATCACCGTTTGCATTGTGTCCGGCATGCTTTCCAGGGGAGTATTACCACCGGAAAGCAGAATCATGACGACGAATATCAACATAACAAGCAGCCCAAACTGGGGCATGGAACGCGCCAGTGTTGCGAGCAGGATGCCCAAGGAGGTGGCTGAGAACAGGTATACCGTGGCTCCGGCAACAAACAACGGAACAGAGCCGGAGATCGGTACCGCCAGCGCTCCCTGCACCACTATATAAAGGGAAAGGGTTGCCGCAATGATGATAATAAGGCCATTGGCCCAAACTTTGGCGAGCATGATTTCTACTGGCCGCAGCGGCATGACAAGTAGGTGCTCGATGGTACCGTGCTCGCGTTCGCGAATCAGGGCCGCGCCCGTGAGCAACATAGCCAATAGGGTAATGTTGTTAGAAAGTTCCATAACGCTTTGGAACCAGGAAGAGTCCAGATTGGCGTTGAATCGTGCCCGAGTCACAATAGCAACGGGCGGTTGTGCCGCCTTCCTGACGTTTAAGAACGACTCTACCTCTTCAATGATAATGCTCTGGATGTATTCCGCGCCGGTGCCGGCTAGGCTCATCGCCGTCGCATCGACATTGAGCTGTACCACGGGTTGACGTCCACCGATGATATCGGCTTGAAACCCAGGCGGGATATCGATGACAAATGTGTAACGCCCTTTGTCCATCGCAGTATCGATCTCAGCGATATTGAGTTGCTCTGCCCGCTTGAAATAGGGTTGAAGAAAGGCGTCACCGATACGCACAGAAAGCTGGGAGCCGTCCTCATCCACGATTGCAACGGCGGCGTTAAATACCCCCAGTTTGGCATGCTGGGAGACTTCATAGACGGCGAAAGTGAACATGTAGACGATCAAGAACAACATAACCGGGTCATATCGCAGACTGTACAGCTCCTTGATACCTAGTCGGAAGACGTTCACCAAGCACCGTCTCACAATCAAGATTCCTGTTTTCTTAGTAGGATGAGACCAAACGTGAGATAGACACCAATCAGTGTGAATAAGGCGACGAAGTTGACGACAAGTTCCTCGAATCCCAAGGCCTTGGTGAAGGTGCCCAGGCTAATCTGTTGAAAATAACTACTGGGAAATATTTGGCCCATCGCCTTAGCACCACCGGTGAGGGACGATACCGGGGAAAACATTCCTGAGAAGTTGATTGCCGGTACAGTGGTTATGATGGCTGCGGCGAAGATTGCAGCGATCTGCGTCTTCACAAAAGACGAAATCAATAAACCCAAACCAGTGGTTGCGGTGACATAGCACACTGCACCAAACAACAATGCCCAAAAGTTCCCCTTAATAGGGACCTCGAACAAGTACACGGCAAGCAATAACAGGGTGGCAAAATTTATGAGTGCCACAAGCAGATAGGGACATTGCTTGCCGAGAAAGAACTCAAGCTTGCTTACAGGGGTGGCATAAAAGTTGGTGATGGAACCCATCTCCTTTTCTCGCACCACGCCGGCAGCGGTCATCATTGAGGGAATCCACACTAGCAGCATCATGATGGAACCAGGCACGATGGCGAACACGCTCTTGAAGTCCTGGTTGTAACGAAAGCGTGCCTCAATGTTCAGTGGTAGGCCATTGGTGACATCACGGCCTTCACGTTTGGCAAGCTCGTCAATATAGGAGTGATGCACGCCGAGAATGTATCCCCTGGCATTTTCTGCGCGAAATGGCATGGTGCCATCGAGCCAGACTCCCACCTCTGG
>JAOTYS010000704.1 GCA_029861795.1 Gammaproteobacteria bacterium
TGCTCGACCTTGCGCCGCCACAGAATAGACGGCAAGTCCGATCGTCGTCACTAACGTACGCTGGCGCACAGACGGCAACCGGACAAGATTGATATAAGTAGAAAACTACAGCATGAGAGAATAGCGTGAACGACAGTACTGTCGAACTCCAAACAAAACTGCGAGACGCGGAAAACAAGGTAAGAAAAACAGAGTCTGCGCTGAAAGATGCCAAAAGTCGCCGTCTGAAATGGTCCACCTGGTCAGCTGTAGCCGGATTCCTGCTGTTTGCAATCGGGGGGCAGTGGTTTCCCGGCTACCAGCTCGACAGCACCGCAGCGGTCGCTTCAAACAAAAAGGCCACGAGTGCAGTGAATGAGGTTCTGGCCCAACTTTGTGCCGAGCGCTTCACGATGAGGACGTCAGGGTTCGAGTCCAGACTGGCAGCATTCAAAGACGTGAGCGGTGACTGGAACAAGGCAAAGTACATTCGAGAGGGTACATGGGCCGACACACCGGACGGCAAGAAATCTGATCACGCCACCGCCGAAAAGTGCATAGGTCTGATCGCAGAACGCCTTTCTAAAGAACCCGAGACGGCTTCCTGACAGTAACGCGATCCTGGCAATTGACCGAAGGTGAACAGCCTGCGGCCTTCGCCTCTGCTGCAAGCTCAAGCCGAACTGCGATCTCTGCCCTGTTGGACGTGCAGACACAGTACATGGTCGAACAGGTTTTGCCACGGATACCATTGACAGACGATGGGTCTGACGGGCGGTGTTGCCGACTTCGTTTCCTCGCTGTGCACTTGATCGGTTGATCGGAACGGCAGCTACCTATTCTCGAAAGCGAGACCTCGTGGCCAAAACAAGCACGAGAAACGTGAAAGCCGAGCCGGTCGATTTCCCCAATCCCAGTCGCAGCTACGACGAGACGAGGCGTGGTGTCCTTTTTTAGGGTTATGACCAAGCGTTGGAGATCTCGTTTGTCAATCGCGATCGGATCTGCGCAGTCGCGGGGAAGATTTATTCTCGGCGCCACAAAGCCTTACACATCTTCTCATTCACCTTAACGGATGCAGGTTTCTAATGCGCCACCCTGAGCCGAGCGTTGGGTCAGTTTCGGGTACTCCCTTGGGCCTATCCCCCGCGCCTGTGTGCGGGACCGCACAGAAGATCCGGGGGAACGGAGGATACTGAGTGCGCAGCGGACAAGCGTTCCGCGCACCATCCATCCAGACTCGTAGAGGTCCATATGAACATTCCCAGACTTCCTGAAAATACATCACCGTTCCTGTGGGGTGCCGCTGCCGGCGCGGTCGCGCTCGCGGTAGTTGGATTCAACTGGGGCGGCTGGGTGACCGGCAACTCGGCCGACAAGCTCGCCGAGCAGCGCGCCGAAGCGGCGGTCGTCTCGGCGCTCGCACCGATTTGCGTGGAGCAGTTTCAACAGAGCGCCGATGCAACGGCGAGCCTCGCGGCGCTGAAAGAAGTCACCAGCTGGAAGCAGGGCCAGTACGTCGGGGATGGCGGCTGGGCAACGATGCCTGGCAGCACCGACGAGCCGAACCACATGGTCGCCAAGGCCTGCGCCGATGCGCTAACGGGCTGACCTTGTAAGAGGTCCACGGACCGCTGATCTTTCTGCCAGTGCCAGTGCCAGTGCCAGTGCTGGGCTGTGCACAGCACAGCCCTTGCCCCTCGTAGAGAACCCCTGTACTTCGGCGAACGAAAAGCGTATATCGTCGCGACGCGCTTGCCTGCCAACAACCATCAACCGAGGTGTATCCCGATGCTTCACGATCTGACCGTTCTACAATTCTGCAAAATGCTCGGAAACCTGGGCGCCATCCTGGACAAGGGCGCCGCGTTTGCCGAGGCCAAGAAAATCGACGTCGAGGTGTTGCTGAATTCACGCCTTGCGCCCGACCAGTTCAACCTGATTCGCCAGGTACAGATTGCCTGCGACACAGCCAAACTGGGTGTGGCGCGTTTGGCCGGCAAAGCCGATGAGGCGCCAAAACACGACGACCACGAAACCACGCTGGCGGAATTGCAGGAGCGCATCAAGTCAGTGGTGGGCTACCTGAAGGATTTTACGCCGGAGGACCTGGCGTCGGCACCAACCCGCAAAATCTCACAGCCGCGCTGGGAGGGGAAATATCTCACCGGCGAGGAGTTCGCGACCCAGCACGCGATCCCCAATCTCTATTTCCACGTCACCACCGCGTATACGA
>JAOTYS010000193.1 GCA_029861795.1 Gammaproteobacteria bacterium
GTAGACATTCAAGATGCGGGTAGAACCAATGGTGCTTGCCAACACCCGCCGCTGTGGATCTTCCAGCCCGGGCAAGTCAGTGATTACCTTATCTACTGCTTGCCTGCTAATCGTGGCAACACCGTTATAAGTTTTCTGGCCCGCAAACGCCACTCGGTATCCAGCGGCGCAAATCTCCTCTACAGGGAAATCAGAATCGGGAAGCTTGGTCTCTTGCAGGCTAAGAATATCGGGCCGACGCTGTTCCAACCATTGGAGCACTTGTTCCAGACGAACTCGCAGCGAGTTGACATTCCAGGTCGCAATCTTCAAGGCGCGGTCTGCGCAGACACGCCGTAAAACGACGGCCTAGACAGCACGGTGAAGACTACGAGTCCTCTTGTTCATCCAACTCGGCCAACTCATCTTCATCGAAATCTTCCTCCTCGAGGATAATATCTTCGAGTTCCTCGGGCGTGAGCTCATCAGCAATTTCGTCCGAACCGCCGAAGACATCCTCCACTTCTAAGTTGGCTGGGTCTACCGGGTCAATCTCCTCCTCGGAGCCGATCTGCTCGCCTTGTTGCTGTCCGCTCGGCTCCTGTTGGCCACCGCTACCGGTCGCGGCAGACTCGGCCCCCTGGTCCACAGCCGACTCGGGATACCCAGCCGCCGCTAGCGCTTTATCCAACGCTTGTGTACTGTATCCTTTGATCGCGTCATCTCCCACCAACAAAGCTGGCACCTCTAGCCGCCCGGCACGGGCTTTGAGCTCCTGCTGAAAAGCCACGTTGGTTTCAACGCTCTTCTCATCGAACGGCAAGCCACGCTTGCTGAGATAGTTGCGAACGAGATCGCAACCATCACAGTCGGGGATGGTGTATAGAGTCAACGGCGCGTTGGCGCTGGCAGCGGCTAGCTGTTCGCTTACCGGCAAAGAGCTCTCCGCGGTGACCCCGGTATCAGATCCGGCTTCTTCTGCATGTGACGCGCTTTCCGGTGGGGGTTGATCCTGATAAGTAACGTTGCCATTTTCGTCCACCCATTTATATAACTTTCCAGCCATTGCCGGTGATACAGACACGGCGCATCCGACAACCAACGCGACCGCAAAAGGCAATATTGAGGAGTATGGTTTCATCGCCTTAGTCCTATTCTTGAGTGGTACTGCTTCAATGGCCAGTATAGCCAACATCCCGCCAAACCGCTAAGTGGTGGGTTTCGGCGATATTTGAAGAACAGGGCTACAGCAGGCCGCTGTGCCGAAGCAAAGCGTCTATCTCGGGCTCTCGCCCGCGAAACGCGACAAATAGCTCCATGGGCTCCCGGGCTCCACCCTGCTCAAGGATATGGTGCTTGAAATCTCGCCCGGTCTGTAGGTTAAAAATTCCCTCCTCTTCAAAACGGCTGAAGGCATCGGCGGACAATACCTCTGCCCACTTATAGCTGTAGTAACCTGCGGCGTAACCGCCTGCAAAGATATGGGAAAAGCTGTTCTGGAATCTGTTGAATTCAGGGGGAATAAACACCGCTACCTCCTCCCTAACTGAATCCAGAAGCTGCTGCACAGTACCCTCGCCGTTCGGATCAAATTCACTGTGCAGTCTCATGTCGAACATGGAGAACTCAAGCTGGCGCACCATCTGCATTGCCGCCTGAAAGTTCTTCGCTGCCTTCATTTTCTTTAGCAAAACCTGCGGCAGCGGCTCCCCGGTTAGATGATGGCTCGATATAAGGTCGAGCGCCTCTTTCTCCCAGCACCAGTTCTCCATAAATTGACTCGGTACCTCCACTGCGTCCCAGGCAACTCCATTTATCCCAGCGACACCTACATAATTAATTTGAGTAAGCAGATGGTGCAGCCCGTGGCCAAACTCGTGAAACAGCGTGAGCACCTCATCATGGGTAAGAAGGCTCGATTTGTCTGCTACCGGGGGAGAGAAGTTACAAGTCAGGTATGCAACCGGGACCTGCACGCCCTGGTCGGTACGCTTACGACTCACACAATCATCCATCCAAGCCCCACCCCGTTTGTGGGGTCGCGCGTAGAGATCAACATAGAACTGGCCGATGATCTCACCATTACTGGTGCTGATCTCGTAGAACGCAACGTCAGGGTGCCAGGTGGGCACATTCCCGCGTTGCTGCACATCAACTCCATATAGTCGGTTCACCACCGCAAACATTCCTGACAGCACCCGATGAAGGGGGAAGTAAGCACGCACCTCCTCTTGAGTAAATGCATAGCGGGTTTGGCGCAACTTCTCGGAGTAATACGGCAAATCCCAGGCCGCCACCGTGGACACACCATACTCGTCGCTGGCGAAACGTTGCACCTCGTCCAGTTCATCTTTCGCTATCGGGTGAGAGCGCGCGGCAAGGTCGGTCAAAAACGAAATCACCTGTTCGACACTCTCAGCCATCTTGATCTGCAGCGAATACTCGGCATAGTTGGCAAAACCGAGCAGCCTTGCCTGCTCCAGGCGCAAGCGCAGAATGTCTCGGATAAGTTGAGTGTTGTCCCATTGCCCGGCGTGGGGTCCCAACTCACTCGCCCGAGTGACGTAGGCCTGGTACATAGTGCGGCGTAGCTCCGCGTGTTCAGAGTAGGTCAGAAACGCGATGTAAGAGGGCGCGTCAAGGGTAAACTTCCACCCTTCCAGTTCTTCCTGCTCTGCCGTCTGTTTTGCCACCGCCAGCGCGGAATCGGGCAACCCTGAGAGATCTGCGGGGTCGGTTATCACAAGTTGCCACGCATGAGTGGCGTCCAATAGATGTTGGCCGAAGCGATTAGAAAGCGTAGAGAGCTCCTGTTCGATCTGCTTGAAGCGTTGCTTTGCATCGCTATCTAACTCCACACCGGACAAGCGGAAGTCGCGTAGGTCATTTTCTATGATCTTCTTTTGTGCCACATCTAGTCGCTCATACGTCTTGTTCCCGGCGATCGTTTTATACCTTTCAAAAAGCCGGGGATCCTGTCCCATTTCGGTATGGTAAGCGCTCAGCTTAGGTAAGCACGCATCGTGGGCCTTGCGCAGATCGTCGCTATCACGCACCGCATTCAAGTGTCCGATCGGCGACCAGACCCGATTCAACCGCTCCTCCTGATCTTCCAATGGCTGGACAAAGCTCTCCCATGTTGGCGCAGAATCCTTCGCGATAAGATGTTCCGTCTCGGCCCGATTCTCGGCGAGCACGTGATCCACCGCAGGCTCTACTTGCTCAGGAGTAATCTCGTCGAAGCGCGGCAGTGATGACAGATCCAACAGTGGATTGTGTTTAATCGTATCTTCTTTTTTCCTAGACATATCAGCTTATAGAGCAGAGCGAGCATCAAACGCCTGTCTGCGATTTGTTGAAGCAGCATAATTTAACACGTATGCTGCCGCGACAACCTATGCTCTGAAGATCAACTAATCGGCACACTAGCAATGACTCAACACTACGACTTTCTGGTACTCGGTGGGGGGAGTGGAGGTATTGCCGCGGCACGCCGAGCAGCTTCCTATGGTGCGAAGACAGTATTGATTGAATCCGGTCGTATTGGAGGCACTTGCGTTAACGTTGGGTGCGTCCCGAAAAAGGTAATGTGGAATACCTCGCGGGTCGCCGAAATCTTACGCGATGCTCCAGATTACGGCTTCTCCATCGAACGAAATGGCTTTGACTGGTCGGTAATCAAAAAGGCCCGTGATGCCTATGTCGGTAGGCTAAATGATATCTATCACAATGGGCTTGAACAGTCGGGCGTAAAGGAAATTGCAGGTGTGGGCCAGTTTGCCGATGCGCATACCGTGGCGGTCAATGATAAACGCATTAGCGCCGATCATGTGCTGATTGCCACCGGCGGTTATCCCACGGTACCTGCTATCACTGGCGCGCAATTGGGCATCACCAGCGACGGCTTCTTCGACTTGGAACAGCAACCTCATCGTGTGGTGGTGGTGGGATCGGGGTATATCGCCACCGAGTTCGCCGGCCTCCTACAGGGACTCGGATCGGACGTCACCATGCTGCTGAGAAAACATACGCTGCTTCGCACCTTCGACGTCAGTTTGCGCACCACCGTGATGGAGGAAATGCAGAAAGCGGGTGTCAATATTGTCACCGGCGTGCAACTCACAAAGGTTGAAAAGGAGTCGACCGGCAAGCTCAGCCTGTATCGCACGGATGGTGAGAGCATTAGCGGTTGCGACACATTGATCTGGGCCATCGGTCGAGCACCCCATGTCAAATCACTGCAGTTGCACAATACTCAGATAGAAACAGACGATGAGGGCTTCATTGTTACCGATGCGTTTCAGAATACCAATGTCGAAGGCGTCTACGGGGTGGGTGACGTAACCGGTCGAGTCGCTTTAACGCCTGTTGCCATCGCAGCCGGTCGACGACTGGCGGATCGACTGTTCGGCGGCAGTCCGGAAGCGAAATTAGACTACGAGTCCATCCCCAGTGTGGTATTCAGCCACCCACCACTAGGCACGGTTGGACTCACCGAAGATGAAGCTATAGAGCGCTTTGGTCACGATTCGGTGAAGGTCTATCAAAGCCGATTCACCAATATGTACTACTCGGTGATCTCCCGCAAATCACCGACCGTGGTCAAACTCGTTACTGTCAGTGAGCAAGAGAAAGTTGTGGGCTGCCACGTCATTGGCGACGGCGCCGACGAGATGATTCAGGGGTTTGCAGTGGCCGTAAAAATGGGTGCCACCAAAGCGAACTTTGATGACACCGTCGCTATTCATCCCACTGCGGCAGAAGAACTGGTGACCTTACGCTAAGTTCTCCACAACCACCCACTTATCGTCGTTTAGTTATCGGAGCTAGTGGCCCGCCAGACTGTTCCATTCCGGCAGTAGCACAATAGAGTTTGGGTTCAAACCCATGTTCTTGAGCGTATCGACGCTCGCCACGGCTTCTCCCTTTTCAAGATCGACCACCGTGATGGAGCCATCACTCATGCCTGGCAGATTCAGCAGTGCATTCTGTACAAATCCGTAACGCTCGTCCTTAGTGATCGCCACATGGTGTGCGCCCTCGGCGGCCGGAATCGATTTAAGTAACTTCGGTCTCGACGGATCCTCAGACACATCGAAGATGTGCAGATGGCCCGGCTTTGCCGTGGTCACGTAAAGGCGGTCAACTGCGTCGTTGAAGTAGATCTCTAGCGGCACACCGGCGCCGACCGGCTCAAAATTGTAGGCCTCGTGCACAGAAAATTCTTTGTTATCGGCGTCCCACACCGCCGCCCACAACGATCCTCCATACATATTCGTCACCAACGCGACCGGCGGATTAGAACCAGGCGCAAATAGGATCTCTACCGGTGCCTCCGCCGCGGGCGACGGTTTGTTCGACATTTTGAGGCTAGACAAGGGCGTGTTAGTACTGGCTTCGATCACCGTCACCGTCTCACCCGCATCACCAAGATCCGATGCACGCACCGTGCTGGTCACCAATGCCCGGTCGATACCACTATGGACCGCGAAACCATGAGGGTAAGGCATCGGCAAATCGATGACCGTCCGGATAGTATCTGTGGCCGTGTCGCCTACCACCACATTCGCGGTACCCATACAGGTGACGTACCATGTTTTGTTGTCCTCGGAGAAGATAACGTCTTCTTGCACCTCACAACCTGGGGTCTCAATCGGTTTAAGGCGGTAAGGGAATTGCTGCATATCAAACACATGAAGGATGCCTTTACCTAAAGCGGTCATATAGGCCTTGGTCATGGTCCTGTCGTAGAACAGATGATGGGAGACAAGGTCAGAGGGTAACGGGATATCCATCAGAATCTCACCAAATCGCTCTGATGCAGGATCCACATCTAAGATTGCGATGCCCTCACGACGCTCCTGGGAACCTCCAATCTTCAAAGCCTTAAGAGACTCCTCAGTCTTGCTCTCGTAATTCATCATCGCCAAGATTTCGGCTTGTGCCGGCACGGCGAATAACGTTGTGCCCAAAGCCAATAGAACGAAGGAAGTTAAACGTTTCATACTAAGCCTCCAAAGAATTATTATTTTGCCTGGGGAAATGAATCTCAAGCAACTTCTTCTTTTTCCAAAAAAGTAACGGTTGCTTTGTTAACGCATGGTATCCCCTTCCCCCAGTTAAGTCCAACCGATAGAATGGTCGTGCCCGCGAACCCGTTCTGCACGATTTAGACCAAGCATAAAGTGACGGGAACGCTCATGTTGAAAAGGAACGGCCAGATGCAACGGCTCACATTGTTAGCAAATTCTTGTGTGATCGCTGCGTTATTCACATCGACACTCACCCTCGCACAGACCGCGGAGAAACTCCAAGTATTCGATTTGCAAGTTCAAGCGCGCACGCTGGTTAACGTCGAACAGACGATGCGTGTAACCCAGGGTGATTCCATCGAGCTTCGTTGGAGCACTGATGAGCCATTCACGATCCACATTCACGGTTACGACATCAAGCAAAGTATCAGTGTCGATGGGATAACCCGAACCAACTTCAAAGCCTATGCCACTGGTCGTTATCCCATTACCACTCACGGTTTCGGGGAGCATGCCCAAAAGCATCATGAGACGCTTCTCTATCTCGAAGTCCATCCTCGCTGACTCTCTTTTCTTTCGCAGCACCTTAACCGCAATGGCTATGGCGACAGCGCCGAGCACGGCACAAGGCCATGCGTTCGGTCAGCGATATGATCTGCCTCTGCCGTTTTGGCTGTATATCGCTGGCGCCGGCGCCGCGGTGTTTCTTTCTTTTGTGGTGATGGTGCTGTGCCTAGGCAAACACAGTGCGGCCAAAACCTATCCACGAATCGATTTGCTGCGAGTGCCCATCGTGCGCTTATTGGCGCAGCCACCCGTTATGTTTTGCTTTCAACTCACCTCTGTGTTGCTGTTTTTACTGATCTTGACCACCGGTTTCTTTGGGTCCGAAAGCCCATTCAAGAATCCCGCACCAATCCTCGTTTGGGTGATCTGGTGGGTGGGTGGAGCTTACTTAACGGCGATGATTGGTAACTTTTGGGCATTGATGAACCCATGGAAGATTGTTTTTGGCTGGGTGGAACGACTCTATTGCGGCCTGACGGAGAAAAGTACATTTTCGCCTAACTTGCCCTACCCCTCCGACCTAGGCGTATGGCCTGGGGTTATCTTATTTTTGTTGTTTGTATGGATGGAACTGGTTTGGAGCGGTAGCGATCATCCGCGCAGCCTGGTCATTGCTATCCTGGCCTACACCGTATTGACCTGGTTAGGGATGTATTTATTTGGCCGCGACGACTGGCTAGCTCACGGCGAGGCATTCTCCATCGTGTTCGGACTGCTCGCGCGCTTTGCTCCTACCGAGATTCGAGTGAACGATCCAAGGGTCTGCGAACGATGCCCGGAATCAATGCATGAGGGTACCGGCTGCGTCAATTGCTATTCGGGCTTTGGTCGAGCTGCAATCGAGAATCGTCAATGGAACTTGCGACCTTACGCTGTAGGACTGCTCACCAGCAAAACCACCCACACGTCCTTGATGGTTCTGACGATCGTCATGCTATCAACGGTTACCTTTGACGGCTTTGCCGAAACGCCCCTGTGGAGTCGAATCGTCGCGCTGTTGCTAACTGAACCGTTAACGCAGTCGCTTCTTGCCAGCTTTCAAGCGAGCGGAGCAGATCTGGAGTCCGTTATCAAATCGACTGGATTGTTGACCTTCCCAATACTGTTCGTTCTGATTTACCTTGTGTTCAGCTGGCTGATGTCCATCGCCGCGTCACGCCAATCTACAACCCTCGAGACAGCGCGTCTGTTTGTGTTTACCTTGATCCCCATCGCGCTGGCCTATCATCTTGCACACTATTTGTCTTATCTATTGATCGCGGGTCAGCTTGTTATCCCGCTGGCGTCGGATCCCTTCGGCATCGGCTGGAATTTGTTCGGCACTGTCAACTATCGATTGAGGCTTGAAGTCGTCAATGCGCGAATGGTTTGGTACACCGCAGTAACCGTAATAGTCGTCGGTCACATCATCGCTGTCTTTTTGGCTCACGTGACCGCACTACGGCACTATCAGGACACCCTCATGGCGCTGCGCAGTCAAATCCCGATGCTCGCGCTGATGGTAGGCTATACCATGATCAGTCTGTGGATTCTGGCGCAACCGATCGTGGAACTCTGAGTCCGGCTATCGAATCTTGCCACGTTCGGCGTCGCACGGGTGGAGGGTTTCTGCAATCGTAGGAGCAGCATCCTGCTGCGACGGATGTTGAGTCGCGCCTCAATGGCGCTCCTACGTGGTCTCATGGATCATGT
>JAOTYS010000708.1 GCA_029861795.1 Gammaproteobacteria bacterium
GTGGCGAAGGTATATCTGTCAAACGGCGAGCCTGCGGTTCGCAGGCGAGTGTTACCTGCAAAATCAGGATCAAGGGAAACAATACCCGGAACAGTCACGAATGGCCACGGACTTTGTTTACCCGTTTTTGGATTCACATTAATGCCGCCTTGTCCGATCGTGGTTTCATTGTGCATTCCGTCAATTCCCAGGACACGGGCCAGACTTTCGAACACCCTACTGAACTGCCTGCAATCTCCATTCTTGCAGGGATCCGAATTATCAATCAATTTGTCCCACGTTATATCTTGATTACCCAGCGACCCGTTCTCCTCGCGACACTTCGCTTCTCCGTCATACAGCCACTTGCTTCCATAGGAATAGACTTCTTTCAGGAGCTTCTCCAAGACCTCATCCTCGCCCTCCCCACCCTGAGCCCAGGAAACCGCTTTTTCGTACCATTCGCGCTTGGGAATTCCAATCGTGCTTAAAGATGTCGTAGAGCTTTGATTAGGGTGTTTTGTGACAAATAGCTTCCTGGTGAGCGTGTAATTCGGCGCGTTGTCGCAGCAAACCATCTCTAGTTCGAGAATCAGGGTGTACACGCCAACGGCTTTGGGTGTGGGCAAGTCTACATACCATATCGAGTCGGTGGAGCCGGGTTTTTTCGCAAAAGACCGAACGCCGGCCATTTCGTTTTCTTCAATCTCCCACCTAAGAAGCATGCCCTCCAGGTAATTTATGCGCAATCCTTGGCACGTATGCATTTGAACTTCGAGTCTGAACGACGCAGCACTCGGTGCAGAAATAGGATAAACATCCTTGTCTGTTCGCTCCTCTATGGGTTCGCAATCGCCTTCCTTCAAGCCCAAATACCATACGACGTTGTCTGGTATCTCGCGAATTGCATTGTTTCCCGCTGTAACAGTGATTTTCCCTGGATAGAATATATTTTGCGCCTCTCCGGAGGCCG
The DNA here is from genome assembly GCA_029861795.1 of Gammaproteobacteria bacterium. The sequence goes on from JAOTYS010000708.1 coordinate 953, forward strand.
TTTGCGGAATCATGATTTGGGCAATGAGAATACAAGTTGGAATTGCTCTCCCAAACAGGCGAACACTAAACCAACCTTTTTCGCAATATCTGTCTTTCATAGTCTCCTGCCTGATGTAGATATCTCTTGATCTATCACTGCTTCCACAAAGACCATCACGAACGTATCGATCAGTTCATGCGTCTCGTCTAGAAGTTGAGAGTCGGTTGCCTGGCTTGCCGCAAGCTTTCGGGTGGCTTGGATGCACGACCGTGTTCACCCGAGGCACAAGCCTGTTCCAATATTTCCCGAGCCATATACCGCGATTCATCCAGAGACTCTGTTTGGGGGTTAGCGTCGTCATGGCGCACCTCGTGCCTGATTGGTCCGTTGAAGCGGGATTACAGTAAACGCGACGTGGGCTCCCAGTCGGTGACGAATCCCACAATGTTGATGTGAGAACAATCACACTTCCGATGCGGCAGACTTAGCGAATATAACGTGTGGGTCTGGGATTCTAGATCACGCAGCCATTGGCAGATGGACGCGTCCGTGACAATGCCTAAGAAATGTCATTGAGGTGCGATGGTTGAAGGAACGGCAACGATACAGACGAAATGGCGCTGTCCAGAGGAGGCACATCGGCGCGCTGCGATGATTCGAGAGTGGTTAATCGAGTTTTCGCACGTCGTTATCCTTGAAATCCCTCCTCTCGCTCACTAAACGCCGACCCCGTATCGGATGTCGGCGAAAACTACACCGTAACCAACTCATTCAACTGCGAGCGCAGCGACCGGAAGTCCCTTGGGAGCTCCTTTTCACCATGCGACATGTGTTTTATCCTTCTATCCGTTACGTACTATATAAATGAGCAATGAGTATGTTAGAGGACGCGTCCAAAAAAGCATTAGGTTCGGTAGTCCCGTTCGGTCTGGATCGCGAGATGGGCTACTCTCGCAAGGATTTCTTTGATCAGCTGCCACGTACCCTGTCTGATTATGACTACAGCATTAGCGACGATAATGTCACTATCGCGCTGGATGGGGGTACTGTGCTGTTGCACGTTGGTGCTGAGGGCGAGCGGCGACTGAGTGACTTGGTCTGTTTTCCAATATTACCCATAACCATTCGATTCGAGGGTGTAGATAGGCAGACACAAACACGCTTTTTGCGGCGTTTCAATAGTTCTTATATGAAAGGGTTGGGTTGAATAACCAAACCCGCCCTCGCCCAATGCCGATATCGCGTTTGAAAGACCCCGATGCGAGTGCCGAAGGTC
>JAOTYS010000194.1 GCA_029861795.1 Gammaproteobacteria bacterium
GGCCTTCGTCAGGGGGTACGCCCGAAGTGTCTTGGCGTAGGCCACGGCCTCCTCGAGCGTGCCGCCGTTTCTCGAAACCGGCCGCAACGCCACCGGGATGGTGTAGGTGGCCGGCCGATAGACCAGGTACCCTTCGGGAACGTCGCCCGTGTAGCCCGGGGGCAGGAACAGGTACTTGCCGCCCTTGCCTTTGTCGTCGCCAGCCGGACCGACGTCGGCGATCGGCTTCTGCCACAGGTCGAGGACGCTGCCGAAGTACTGGGTCTTTTCGGAAGCGGCGGGCACATCCAGAACGACCGGGCCATCCTTGGTGTTCAGACAGACACTCACGTAGGGCACGTTGTTGTTCGCGGTCAGGAACCCGTGCCTGGAGACGAACGGCTGCGACACGTACACGATATCCTGGTGTTCGGCACCGAGTTCTTGCTGGCTCTGGCAGAACGCCTTCATGCTGACCGCCGGCATGCTCCAGATGACGGCCTGGGTGCCGCGCTGCAGCGCGAGCTCATACTCAAGTGACTGGCTCGCCTTCGCATCTTCAGCGGCGGCGAACGGATTGATCGAGGGGATCAGGGTAAGAGCGAAAAATGCCGCTATGGTAGATGATCTCATTGCCTCCTCCTTCTCTAATGTCCGTTGCTCGATTCATTCAAGGTTTTGCAGCCTACGCACTCAACCGACAACACCGGCAAATGCAGCTCATAGAGCGTGTTGAGCACACCCGTCAGCGCGGCCTGATCGGCGAGCTGTCCTGACAGCGTGGTTTCAATGCTGCCATCGGGCTATTCACTTACCTTCCGGCACCAACCATTTTCTATACTGCTGTTCATCGAGTTGTTTCAACTTGTTAAACTCGTTTGGATCTGACGCTCGCAAAGAATCAGATTTCATTTAATTGGGGTATTCTGCCCCATGCCAACACATCGCGATATTCCTGCTTTGCGGCGGTGATATATCGTGCAGGGTCAGGCAGCCCTTCTTCATCAGAGAGCTTTAGCGCTGCCAGTTGAACCCGATTCTTTTCTTTCTCACATTCCTCGTCACCGTACCTATCGAGAATCACCAGTATCTCCGAGACATCGCGATTGGGATACATCTCTTCGATCTTTGCAATGACAAGCTCACGTGTCGGCTTGACCATACGCTAGCCTCGCCAGTTCAGCGTCTGTTCCTTTTGAGCCGCGCAGACTTCGCTGTGTCGCCGACTTATGTTGGTTCGCAAAACTATTCGTGCGTGATTGAGCTATCTGTGAAAAGGTAATCTTTGAGCTCCTTCTCAAACGTAGGATCTTTCCGGCGGATCCATTCCAACACCATCGCGGCGTGCTCCTTCTCCTCGTCTCGGTTGTGAGCAAGAATTGCCTTTAAGCTAGAATCCGCACAGGCGTCGACGCGTTGATTGTACCAATCTATTGCCTCGAGCTCTTCCATCAATGATGTTATCGCTCGATGCATATCTCTTGTCTCATTGGAAAGCTCTTCGATTGGTTCATGATAGCCTTCATTCGCCATGATTTTGCTCCTTTGGTTTGGTTGCTATGTTGCTTGATCAACGATCTTTAAAACGCGGGGGCACAATGACCCGGCGGACGTGAACACAATCAGGCAGTGTCTGACCTCGCCGTTTTTGCCGACAAGCACACCACAGTCAAATAAATCTATCCCCTCAGCAAAAAAAGGCGGTCCGGATGGACCGCCTTTTTTAATCAGAATAGGGCACCGCGAGGTGCCTCACTCCAGTGGTTACGCCGATCGGAGATCTGCAGCGGCTTCTTTACCCCGCTCTTTGACGATCTCGTAGCTGACACGCTGGCCTTCGACCAGCGTCCCAAGCCCCGAGCGCTCCACTGCACTGATGTGCACGAACACGTCGCGCGAACCGTTTTCCGGCTGGATAAAGCCGAATCCCTTAGTGGGGTTGAACCATTTAACAGTACCTGTAGCCATTTGGCCTCCGTATTAAAAATCCACGCGCAAATCGGGCGCGGTGTCGAACAACCTTTTCGTCTTGGGTGTCTTAAAATGACCGTCCGGGTTCGGATGGGTAGCTGAAGGCAGGCCAGAACTTAGATTGCTATCATAGTATGGGGCCTATTTAGGCAAAGAACAAGCGAAAAGGAGATAAATTTATTGTTCCCGATATTCGGGTTTAATTTACTGTTGAGCGACACACTTGCACTAACCCACATCTATATGTTCCGACTGCGACTGAACAATAACGGATTAGGTCGATGTCTGTAGTATCAAATGGCCAGGTCGAGGCCACCAACTCACTCTCGCCGGCCGATCAATCCGTGGTCGAGCGCGCCATTCGCGATGGGGCGCGAGCGTACTTTGCGGCACGTCGCGAACGCATTCCGGATTTCGTCAAACAGCATTTCTCAGGCAGCGCTGCGATGCGTCTAAATCGTCGGGCGCTTGGATGGGATCTATTACGAGGACCCGCTAACTTGATGTGGGCGGCTCCCTATTTGTTGGGACGAATTGTGGCAGCGGCCTTGCGCCGCCTGGGATGGCCAAAGGCAGCGGGTGTTCTTGATCGACTTCCTGTCGGGTTTCCAACCTGCGTGCAACGGGAAGTGGAATGGCTTGTGTATTCACAATTGCTAGAGTTGCCGATCAATCAACTTGGGAGACAATGTCGCGAGAACGCATTGATGCAAGCGATAGTGTCACAGCCTGAGCTTGCAACACTGCTCGAGAGCTATGTAACACGTATCAACGAACGTGCAAGCGACCCAAGTTTTGAGCATGGGCTGCGCCAGCAGCTTGGACGTTATGCTGGAGCGAGACTGGCGGTGGCAGATCTTACCAGCGGTGTGCTCACCTTATCCGCTGGCTGGGCAGTACTCAACCAGATAACTCCTGGTGCACTTTCAACCGGCAGCGCCATTGCAGTCGTGATGGCAAAACAATCGGCGATCGCAAGCTTTATCCTGGGCCCGGGACTCGGCTCACTGTACTACTCCATATTTCCCGCCCAGGCGTCTGTCGGGCTGGTGGTCGGATCGACGATAATCGTGCTGGTTGCGCTTGGTATGCTATCAGCAGTGTCGGGTTTTGTAACCGACCCGTTACAGTATCGACTCGGCATACACGGCTGGCGTTTGCGTCGGCTTGTCGACGCACTGGAGCGGTCTTTCGAACACGGTGACGCACAAGGATATCGACCAAAAGACCACTATGCTGCCCGCGTGTTCGACTTTATAGATTTACTAAGAACCGTCGCGGGTATGGCTTAAGCCACGACATTCTTGACTTAACAACGACCACATATTCGACAATCTGGGCCACCTCTAGATTGCGATAAGATGGCGCTCCTACATCATTTAGTGAGTCGGAGCTAATCTCCTCCAAACACTGGTTAAGCGCTTCCAGTTCATTTCAACACTGACTGCGCCGCAGATAATAAATATGGCCATCCATTGTATGAATGTTACATCTTGGTTTAGAAACAGCAGGGTCAACGCGACCGCGATAACGGGCTTAAGAAAGAATAAGTAGCTGCCCCGTGTGATGTCGGGGACGGCGGCGAGCCCTCCAATCCACAAAAACTGCGTGATCGTGGTGTTCCATAGTGCGATGGTAAACAATGCGCCTACCGAGACCATGGGACGATCGAACAAACTCGATGGATTGACCCAAACACCCCAGCTTAAGCCCACCATGAACCAGAGACCAATCGAACCCAGAGCCATAGTGATTGCGGTGATACGAAGCGCTCCATACTGAGTAATAAGTGGGCGCATCATTACGGTGAACGCTGCCACTGCAGCGGCGCATCCTACTGCAAGGAATACTCCAAACAGATTGCTTGTATTGCCGGCAAGCCTGGCCAGATAACCATCCGTTAGCAACAACGCCACACCGATGATCGCGGCCACACCACTTAAAAGTCGTCCTCCCGAAATGCGTTGTTGATTGAGCCATAGGTTGGTTAACGCGACAAAAATTGGGATGCAGGTGACCGTTGTCGCTACTTGTGGGACCGTGGCGAAATCCAGTGACCAATGAAATAACAAATAGCCTGCGGTTATCCCGAGTGCTGACAACCACAACAGACGAACCGGATGCTCTCGTAATGGTGTCAGCAGATCGCGGCTGTCCGCGAACAACAAAGCGATAAACACCAGTCCCGCGCCGCCCAATGAGAACCGCCATACTGAAAGCTCAGGTCCAGCAACGTTTGAGAGTACCGCCACAAACTCGCTGGAAGCGTGACCGCACACGCCCACAAACACCGCGAGATACGCGATCCAAACATGTTTGCGCCAAAGTGACATCAGGGATAATCCTCCAGAAACCCAGATGAGTTTATTATTAACGGAAAATACGCATTACAGTCGAAATTATCTCACTTTGCGACACAACAAGGCTTAGAATATAGAGATCACAGGAGTTGCTACTCAAAGCATAAAAACGCATAAACCCTAATCCGGCTTGATCAAGAACCAGCAAATCATGCGCAAGGTAAGTGAGGTAATCTCCGTTGTCGCGCTAAGCACCTTAGTCAGTATAACTTTGTGGAGTGTGGTACGCGATTGGACCTACTTGACTAGCGTTGGTGGCTGGTTTGCCGTGCTGGGTCAAACATTGGCAGTGATCACGGCGTTGGCGATGATAGTTATCGTCATAGGACTCGCACTGGCGCTGCTAGCCCTACCCGTTCTTTTATATTTCTTAGCTATCGGGAGAATGGACGAGTATCGTACGTTTTCACAAATGCTACATCTAATGATACGGACAATCGGAGCACAACTTCGCACCTTTGGTGGAAGGATCTTAATGGCCGTCGATTATGGGTGGAAACTTTTGTGGTGGGGGCATTGGTATATGCGTTCTTTTGTTCGAAATTGTTTGGGACGCTGAAACCGAATCGATCAGACGTGTATGTTTGAACATAGTCATGATCGAGAAAGAATTGAATGAATACTGACGTGAGTGAGTCGATGCCTGCAGGTCCCAAAAGGCGATTCGGTGGGTTAAAGCTCTTTCTTCTAGTTGCCGTAGTGGCGGTGATCACTTCGATCCTCACCGTTTGGCTGACCACAACATATCTGTTCCCCAAGGAGTTCAAACCGGTCGAGCTCAGCGATAGAGAGCAGGAGAATCTCTCCGCCAAACTTGAAAGACTGGATCCCACGACACGCGCAAGCACAGCGGCTCGCCTGAGCGACGACGGCAATGACTTGACTCCAGAACGTTACATTGAGGATGAGGCCAAGCGCGAGGTCCACTTCTCCGAGCGCGAGGTAAACGCGCTATTAGCGAAAAATACAGACCTCGCACGCAAGCTCTCCATTGATCTGTCCCAGGATTTAGCAAGCGCGAAGCTGTTGTTACCGCTCGATCCTGATTTTCCGATCCTGGGTGGGCAGACACTAAAACTCACGGCGGGGCTGGAGCTGCGCTACGCCGACGGACACCCAGTTGTGATGCTGCGTGGCGTTAGCCTGTGGGGCGTGCCCATCCCTAATGCCTGGTTAGGCGGTATTAAGAACGTCGATCTGGTGCGTGAGTTTGGCGGTAGCGGTGGTTTTTGGAAGGCATTCTCAGACGGGGTTGAATACATCCGTGTTGAGGACGGCAAGCTTAGCGTCAAGCTCAAGGAATAACGATTCGAGCTCGGCGCGTTTTTGCGCTACAATCGCGCGCCTCTTCTATCTGTTCAGTTCCCATGGTTGATAAACTTCGCAACATCGCGATTATCGCGCATGTCGATCACGGCAAAACCACTCTGGTCGATAGGTTGCTGCAACAATCAGGAACCCTAGACACCCATGGTGGCGTTGTCGAGCGGGTTATGGATTCCAACGACCTTGAAAGAGAGCGCGGCATCACGATTCTTTCCAAGAACACCGCGATCCGTTGGGGCGATTACCGCATCAATATAGTCGACACACCCGGCCACGCTGATTTCGGCGGAGAGGTGGAACGAGTGTTGTCCATGGTCGACGCAGTGCTGTTGCTGGTGGACGCTGTGGAAGGGCCGATGCCGCAGACACGTTTTGTGACGCAAAAGGCATTCATGCACGGTCTCAAACCCATAGTCGTAGTCAACAAGATTGATCGCGACGGCGCCCGACCTCATTGGGTGCTGGATCAGATCTTTGATCTATTCGATAGACTGGGAGCCACGGACGAACAACTCGACTTCTCCGTGGTATACACTTCGGCCACTCAAGGGACAGCGACACTGGACTTATCACAACTGGGCTCTGATCTCACACCGTTGTTTGAAGCCATTGTGTCGCACACACCCCCTCCTGACGTCGACATTAATGGTCCATTCCAAATGCAGATTTCCGCACTCGACTATTCTTCATATGTAGGGGCGATCGGTATCGGGCGAATCAAGCGGGGAAGCATCAAACGTATGGCACCAGTGACTGTAATCGCCCATGAAGGTCGCGAGCACTCTGGAAGAGTACTACAAATTATGGGTTTCATGGGGCTTGAACGAGTCGAGGTGGAATCGGCCCAGGCCGGCGATATCGTGGCGGTCACGGGGATCGATCAGCTAGGAATCTCGGACACGTTGTGCGACCCGAGCTGTGTGCAAGCCTTGCCCAATCTCACCGTCGATGAACCGACCATGAGCATGACGTTCCAGGTTAATGGCTCTCCTTTCGCCGGTCGCGACGGGAAATACCTGACGTCCCGCCAGCTGGCGGAGCGTTTATCTCGCGAGACCATTCATAACGTGGCGCTGCGCGTGGAACCCACCAACGACCCCGAGAAGTTTATTGTTGCCGGTCGTGGTGAGTTGCACCTGTGCATCCTGCTTGAAAACATGCGTCGTGAGTACTATGAACTCGCGGTGTCACGACCGGAGGTGATATATCGCGATAACGATGGTCAGCGTGAGGAACCCTATGAGCAACTCACAGTAGATATCGAAGAGGCGCATCAGGGATCAGTGATGGAAGCACTAGGTCAGCGCCGCGGCGAGCTCAAAAACATGCAGCCAGATGGTAAAGGCCGGGTGCGATTGGATTATCTGATCCCCTCGCGGGGTCTAATCGGATTTCAATCGGAATTTCTCACACTGACCTCAGGTGGCGGTTTGATCTATCACGTTTTCGATCATTACGGCCCTGCGTTTCGGGGCGAAATTGCAGAGCGTCGCAATGGTGCATTAATCTCAATGGCGACGGGCAAGGCGCTGGCATATGCCTTGTTTAACCTGCAGGAACGCGGCCGGTTGTTTATTGGCCCTGGCGAGGACGTCTACGAAGGTCAAGTAATCGGTCTGCACAGCCGTGACAACGACTTGACCGTAAATCCAATGAAGGCAAAGCAACTCACTAATATTCGTGCAGCGGGCAAAGACGACAACGTGCTGCTAACATCACCCCAACGAATGACCCTGGAGCTTGGCCTGGAGTTCATCGAGGACGACGAGTTACTTGAAATCACGCCGAAACACATTCGCGTGCGCAAGCGCTTTCTAAAAGAGCACGAACGCAAACGCGCCTCACGTTTAGCAAGCTAGAACATCTTTGTACCGCCAAACACCAGCCACGGCGACTAATGGGGTCGGCGAGGCGATCTTAGGTCTAGATTCCCGCTGGGGCCCGTCCTCGATCCCCGCTTTCGCGAGGACAGGCTCTGAGGGGGCGGGAATGACTATGCCTTCTGAACCAGTACCCCACGCAATCAACGATGACCGACTATAAACGAAGCCGGACAAGTATCTCAGTCGTTCCACAAACCCGGGAGACAATTGATTTGTGTCAATGCTATCACACTTGCGTGAGAGTACTTTGTTGCCGAGTAACACCTAGACATGAGAGATTGAAATGGCAACAAGACAACTTAGCAGAACTGAATGGCAATCCTATTTCGATGGCGTGGCCCGTGCTCAGCAGGGAAAGCAGGTCGAGATAGAGGTCGCTGGACTATCAGTGGGCCATCAGATCGAAGCCGAGTGGCTCCCGCTCAATGGCCTAACCTATGAGCCGAAAGAAGATATGCTTGAGGTTTCTACTGAAAGCATCGATCATCTCATACACCACCCTAAGCAAATCTCGGTGGAAGAAGATATCGAGGGTCTGCGTAGTGTCGAGATCATCGATCAAGACGACAATCACCAGATTATTAAGCTAAGAGCACCACTGGCATTACCGAAACTTTAGTTGCTGCCTAAGCACACCCATCGATATTCCCGAAGTTAAACTCTTCGGTCCAACTAATTGTGCCGTCTGATAACTGAATCTTTACCCACCAGTGATAGTCTTTCTCGTCC
>JAOTYS010000008.1 GCA_029861795.1 Gammaproteobacteria bacterium
TTTACGAGCAGTCACCGAACACCGAGATCTGACTGGCGATGACATGGCGTCAGTCATGCGTAAGATTATGACTGGGGAGGCCACACCCGCGCAGATTGGAGGATTCCTCATCGGCCTTAGGATGAAAGGGGAAACCATCGACGAGATATCGGCGGCCGCTCAGGTGATGCGTAGCCTTGCTACACGGGTGCAGTCCAATGTCTCTGATCTGGTCGATGTCGTGGGCACCGGTGGAGACGGACTTAACACCTTTAACATTTCCACAGCCAGTGCATTTGTTGTTGCCGCAGCCGGCGGCCATGTGGCTAAACACGGCAATCGTTCCGCCTCCAGCAAGTCTGGCAGTGCGGATTTGCTGGAGGCGGCCGGTGCCAAACTCGATCTAAATGCCGAGCAGGTGGGCCGGTGCATCCAGGAGATTGGTGTCGGTTTTATGTTTGCGCCGTTACATCACGGCGCGATGAAGCATGCCATCGGTCCGCGCCGAGAAATGGCGGCGCGAACAATATTTAATATCCTGGGGCCGCTGACCAATCCGGCCGGTGCTCCGAACCAACTGCTTGGAGTTTTTGATAAGAAACTTGTTGAACCGCTTGCGCTGGTGCTCGCCAAGTTGGGCAGTCGCCACGTTTTAGTGGTACACGCAGAAGACGGCATGGATGAAATTAGTATCGGCGCTCCGACCCACGTAGCGGAGTTGAAGGACGGCGAAGTAAAGTGCTATTCCATTACGCCACAGCAGTTTGGCTTCGACCGAGGAGATATCGTCGAACTTGCGGTGGACAGTGCCGAGCATAGCTTGTCTGTCGTCACAGGGATTTTCGATGACAAGCCAGGGCCAACACGTGATGTGGTGGTGTTGAATGCTGGAGCGGCCATTTACGCCTGCGGTCATGCTGACAGCATCGATATTGGCATCATCAAGGCGCGCGAGAGCGTTGGCAGCGGCGCCGCGCGGGATAAGCTCGCGGAGTTCATCCGTTTCACCAACGTCGTCTAACAGTGGTCGTTAAGAGTATCAAGGCGTGCGTTCCAGCATCAAATCTGATTGAGACACGCTCGTCAATGTACGTAAGTCACGATAATGCTGCGCCAACGGGACGAGGGACGTGAACATGGCGCACGTCCCCGACGTTCTTACAAAGATTCTGGCACACAAAATTGAAGAGCTAAGTTGGCGGTCGACTAGGCTCCCGTTGCGTGATCTGCGTGCCCGACTTGACGATGTAGCGTCACCTCGCGGTTTTGTGGCCGCCATAGAAGCCAGCGTAGGGTATGGGCGGGCGGCTGTTATCGCGGAGATCAAAAAGGCTTCTCCCAGTAAGGGCGTGATTCGCGCCGACTACAAACCTGATGAAATCGCGCGCAGCTATGAGCACGCAGGCGCGACATGTTTATCGGTGTTGACTGATCATGAATTCTTCCAGGGTCAAGATGTTCACTTGAAACAGGCTCGAGGCGCTTGCGCCTTACCGGTGCTGCGTAAGGACTTCGTTCTCGATAGCTATCATGTGTATGAGGCGCGTGCGTTGGGCGCGGACTGCATATTGTTGATTGTCGCCGCTTTGGGAGATGCGCAGCTTACAGAACTTTCCGGCCTGGCATTGGACCTGGATATGGATGTGCTGGTAGAAGTACACAATGAAATAGAGTTAGAGCGCGCTCTGGATTTACAACTGCCGCTGGTGGGCATTAACAATCGTAATCTCCATACATTCGATACCAAGTTGGACACCACTTTGAATCTGTTGTCGAGCATACCCGACGACCGCATGGTAGTAACTGAGAGCGGTATTCATACTCCTCAGGATGTAGCATTATTGCGCAATCACAATGTTCATGTTTTTCTAGTAGGGGAAGCGTTTATGCGAGCCCCGGACCCTGGAGTAAAGCTCGCGGAATTGTTTGGCTAGCCCGGAATTTCCATTATGGAAACGTTGTTGAAACTAGGATTTTCTAGGTGTATCAACTAACGGAATGGTTTAAGCGGAGGTTCTCAGATCCTCAGGTAGTGTTCCTGGCGTTGGCGCTGATCGCTCTGTTTGCCATCGTCATTATATTTGGCGATACGCTTGCCCCTTTTCTCGCCAGCGTCATCATTGCGTATTTGTTGGAAGGTTTGGTTGCGCCACTGGAACGGCGCAAAGTTCCACGACTGCTGGCAGTGTTGATTGTGTTCCTTGGGTTCATGCTGTTTGTGATACTGATCCTGTTTGGATTATTGCCCTTACTGTCGCAACAAGTAACACAATTGTTCCAGCAGCTGCCGTCGATTATCGCAGTCAGTCAAAACGCTCTAATGCAACTGCCCGAGGCATACCCCGGTATTATCGATGCAGCACAAGTACAGGAGATCATTGCTGTGATCCGAGCAGAGCTCGCGTTGTTTGGGCAGAGGGTAGTGACCATGTCAGTTTCTTCGGTTGTTGGTTTCATCACGATCGTGATCTACACGGTGTTGATGCCCATCATGGTCTTCTTCTTGCTTAAGGACAAACAACGCATCATTGGATGGTTTGCGCGCTATCTGCCCCGCAATCACGATCTGTCGAAACGGGTGTGGCACGATATGGATCGCCAAATCGGCAATTATGTGCGCGGTAAATTCTGGGAAATACTAATCGTTTGGTCGGCAACCTTTGCAACGTTCTCCATAATGGGGTTGCAGTTCGCCATGTTGTTAGGGGTGTTAGTGGGGCTATCGGTTCTGATCCCTTTCGTCGGTGCTGCGGTGGTGACTGTGCCAGTCATGGTGATCGCCTGGTTCCAGTGGGGATGGAGCAGCGAATTTGCTTACCTGATGATAGCCTATCTGGTGATCCAGCTACTGGATGGAAATATTCTGGTGCCATTGATGTTCTCCGAAGTGGTAAATCTTCATCCCATTGCGATTATCGTAGCCATTTTGATATTCGGTAGTCTTTGGGGCTTTTGGGGCATATTCTTTGCCATTCCGCTAGCCACCTTGGTGCAAGCTGTGTTGGTCGCGCTGCCAGTGGATAAGGTGGTCGCTGCCGAGGGCAAAGCCGCGGCGTAGTATGGGGCGCGATATGAATAGACCGAAACCTACCAGTGGTCTAAGACATGTGGCATTGAATGTGCAAGATCTTGATGCGTGTGAGCAGTTTTATGTTGATCTGATGGGTATGCAGGTGGAATGGCGGCCGGATGATGACAACCTCTATCTGACCAGTGGTAATGACAACCTGGCGTTGCATCGGGCGCAATCTGAGTTTGATTTCGAGGGTGGGCAACGTTTGGATCACCTTGGCTTTATTTTGGATAACGAGCTACAAGTTGATGAGTGGTACCAATACTTGATGGCGCACGACGTTTTCATAGTGAAACCACCAAAGACCCACCGTGACGGTGCTCGGAGTTTTTACTGCCGTGATCCCGATGGAAATGTAGTGCAAATTATCTATCACCCCCCGCTAGCCGGCCGATAGCCGCGATGGGGAGTCAGGTCCGAAAAGGTAGAGGCGCGCTCAGCAATCAGGATGCGCGATATCAGTCATTTGTGCGCATATCCGTCGATAATGGTTGGGACGACCCACAACCTGGCCCCGATAAGCTTCCTACTAAAGTTACCGAGGATCAGTCACGAAGCGTCATTGCACGCAACACTTCGCCGGATGTTCCCTTCGAGCAGTCTATTAACCCGTACCGGGGTTGCGAGCACGGCTGCATTTATTGTTTCGCTCGTCCTACGCATGCTTACTTGGGGCTGTCGCCGGGGCTGGATTTCGAAACCCGTATTATGGCGAAGCCAGATGCGCCCGGTTTGCTCGCCAAAGAATTGTCGAGACCGGACTACCGTTGTTCGATTATTGCCATGGGAACTAACACCGACCCGTATCAGCCGGTGGAACGCCAGTACCGAATCACCCGTGGCATCCTAGAGGTGTTGTCGCGCTGTAACCACCCGGTGGGCATCACTACCAAGTCGACCATGATAGAACGAGATATAGACATCCTTGCGCCGATGGCGGCTCGTGGACTGGCCCACGCGTGTATCTCTGTTACCACGCTGGATTCGGATTTAAGCCGCAGGATGGAACCACGTGCGGCAGCACCGCGCAAGCGTTTGGAGCTGATTCGACGCCTTGTAGACGCGGGTATTCCAACCGGGGTTTTAGTCGCGCCGGTGATCCCGGTGTTAACCGATCACGAGATAGAGTCGATTCTTGAGGCAGCCGCATATGCTGGGGCGCACAGCGCAGGCTACGTCCTGCTGCGATTACCGCTTGAAGTAAAAGACCTGTTCAAAGAATGGTTAGCGGAACACAAACCGCTTAGTGCACAACACGTGATGAGCCTGATCCGCCAGTCACGCCAGGGAAGGGAGAATGACACAGTGTTTGGACGGCGCAAACGCGGTACTGGAGTTTATGCGGACTTGATCAGCAAGCGCTTTCAGGTCGCGACAAGAAAACTAGGTCTGCCGCATGTCTTAGCTGCGCTGGACGTGAGGCAATTTGTCGCGCCGGGTTCGATGGCCGCTGATCGGTTGAATTCGTCTCATCAGAAGCCGGGGATTTCGTCTGATCATCAGCTTTCTCTGTTTGAATAGCTGCTAATGAGGACGGCCCAAACAGCGCACTACAAGGCGCTGCCACTGTCTAGGTGGTGCGATGTGACGTAAGATTTGTCAGTATAAAGGGTTTGGGACTAGGATAACCCTTCGCCTGAATCGACAAAATCACCAATGTGACAAAATCTTATGAATACCCACCAATGGTCAGACTCTAGCCAAGCCACACTGAGCTCGAAAAGGGTAAGGGGTTTCGAGCAGTGGGCACTCAAGAAATACTTAAACACAATCGGTGACCCGCCGGTGCGCATCGTGCTTTGGGATGGAGACTCATTCACCACAAACGACACAACACCTGTTGGCACCATATATATCAAAGATCGTAGTACCCTTTACGGTTTGCTCGTCAATCCTGAGCTCTCCTTCGGAGAGGCCTATATCGATGGGTCAATGGAAATTGAAGGCGATTTGCCAAACCTGCTTGCACACATTTTCAGGGGGCAGCGTAACATGAGCGAGAGTGGTACGGTTGCTCGCCTGCTTTGCAAGCAAGGGATGCGTCGTCCGCGCCGCAATACCAAGAGTGGCTCTCGGCACAACATCCATCAACACTACGACATCGGAAATGAGTTCTACAAGTTATGGTTGGATGAACGGATGCAGTACACCTGCGCATATTTCTCCTCTCCGGATCTCACTATTGAGCAGGCGCAGATCGCAAAGCTCGATCACATTTGTCGCAAACTACAGATCAGACCCGGAGACAGGGTGGTGGAGGCCGGTTGCGGTTGGGGTTCGCTGGCGTTGCATATCGCCAGACACTATGGTGCCAAAGTGAAGGCCTATAACATCTCTACCCAACAGATCAAATATGCCCGCGAACGTGCTGTGAAAGAAGGTATGAACGATATGGTGGAATACATCGAGGATGACTACCGCAATATTAAAGGTGACCATGATGTATTTGTGTCCGTAGGGATGCTCGAACATGTAGGACCACAGAACTACCGAGAACTTGGTGATGTGATCGACCGGTGTTTGAAAGAGGACGGACGTGGACTCCTTCACTCGATCGGACGCAACAAACCGCGAATGATGAATGCTTGGATCGAGGAGCGAATATTTCCGGGAGCGTATCCTCCAACCCTGCGTCAGATGATGGATGTCTTTGAGCCTCATTATTTTTCTGTTCTGGACGTAGAAAACTTGAGACTTCACTACGCTGCTACCATCGAGCACTGGCTGCAGCGATATCAACAGTCGGAGAGTAAAGTGACAGAGATGTTCGACGAGAAGTTTGTGCGTGCTTGGCGACTCTATCTTGCTGGTTCCATTGCGGTGTTTAAGGCCAACTCACTTCAGCTTTTTCAGATATTGTTTGCCAGAGAGGGTCACCCGCTCCCAATCACCCGGGACTATATGTATCCCTCTTGATAGTGAGCCGACCTACTTGTACGTTGAGTGTGCGGGCCGTATCGGGAAAAATTCAACTCAGTGCGCTTGAAACATCCTGCCAACGAAGCGACTTGATTAACGGCCTCGAGACCACCAAGCTCGGTAAACACTAGCTAGCGAATGCCAAGACATGGAGAAAGTTTACGAGGCGGCCAACTTACCGGAGGCGCATCTCATACTACAGTTGCTGGAGCAGGAGGGCATTCCCGCCCGTGTTTTCAATGAGAATGCGCAAGGTGCAGTGGGTGAATTACCATTTACCCACACCTACCCACAGATTTGGTTAGTGCGTGAAGCCGACCTGTGTCGCGCCAGGGAGGTGTTGACGCACTATGAGGGTAGGCAAATTGACTACGGTGTCACTGTTTGTCCTCACTGCGACGAGGAAAATCCCGCTAATTTTGAGCTGTGTTGGCGGTGTGGTGATCGCCTGTAAACAATACCGAGGACTTTCGTTTCATAGACAGTCATCTCTACATGTCGCAGCAGGGTATAGCGAGACGGTGGATCGTGCTTCCCCGCTACCCGTAACATCTTCGCCGTATCTTCCCGTGTTTTAGGCTCAATGGCTAGACGGAGAACATCTCGTAAATCCACACGTGGAAGGAGACGTTCGCGTGTCCGAGGTTTTCTTGGCAGGACTTTTCGTGTTTTGTCAGTGTTGCTACTACTGGTCGGTGTAGCGGCCGTTGTCTATCTTGATTTTGATATACGAGCTAAGTTTGAAGGCAAACGCTGGGCGCTTCCCGCCCATCTTTATAGTCGGCCGCTAGAACTCTATGAAGGCCAGAGGCTCAATGCAGCGCAGCTTGTATCTGAGCTCAAGGCATTGGGGTATCGGCAGGTGAGTGAATCGCGTGAGCCCGGTTCATATGCGGTCGACGGGACAGCAATTGATTTTGTGCCACGTCCATTTGTTTTCTGGGACGGGCCACAGGAGTCTATCGCGATGCGCGCCCGGTTTTCAGGCGGATATATAGATTCGTTTCAATCGATTGACGACGCTGCAACTCCTACTTTAGTTCGCTTGGAGCCGCGACTCTTTGGCAGCATCTCACCGGTACATCACGAAGATCGTTCGCTGATTTCTCTCGATGATGCTCCCGATCATCTGATCGACGCGTTATTGGTGATTGAAGATCGCAGCTTCTTTAAGCATCACGGCATAGACCCTAAAGGCTTGCTCCGCGCCACCGTTGCCAATATTCGCGCTCTTCGTATCGTTCAAGGCGGCAGTACTCTCACTCAGCAACTAGTGAAAAACCTTTATCTAACAGCGGATCGCACCCTGCAAAGAAAGCTTGCTGAAATGGTGATGGCGGTGTTGCTGGATTTTCATTATGACAAAGAACAGATCCTGCAAGCTTATCTAAATGAAGTCTATCTCGGTCAGGCGGGCAATCGTGCGATTCACGGATTCGGTTTGGCCAGTTATTTTTATTTTGGCAGACCTTTAAGGGAACTCAGGGTCCATGAGGTCGCGTTGTTGGTGGGTATGGTACGGGGACCGTCATTTTACAATCCGCGACGTCAGCCGGAGCGCGCTCGAGAGCGACGCGATCTTGTATTGGACGATTTGGCACGCCGAGGTTACCTGTCGGCAGAACAAAGTCAGGCAGCAAAGCGGGCGAAACTTGGCGTGACCAAAGTGGCGTCGAGCGCCGCTACGCCATACCCTGCGTTTACCGACTTTGTGCGGCGTCAGCTGCTCAGGGATTATCGAGAAGAAGACCTGCGATCGGTGGGGTTGCGCATCTTCACTACCCTCGATCCTTTTGTGCAAGAAGCGACGGCACAAGCACTGCAGGGCGGTATCGAGCGATTGGAGAGCCAACACAACTTACCGACGGGTAGCTTGCAGGGGGCAGTTATCGTGGGGGCCGCATCCAATGGTGAGTTGTTGGCTATAGTGGGAGACCGTAATCCACAATATGCCGGGTTTAATCGAGCGCTTGATGCGGTGCGCCCGGTCGGTTCAATTCTGAAACCTGCGGTCTATCTCACCGCCTTGGAACGACCGGGGTCGTATACCCTAGCCACGTTGCTGCAAGACGAACCCTTGACGGTAAAGCAGACCGGCAGTGCACCCTGGAGCCCGCAAAACTACGACGGGCTTTTCCACGGACAGGTCAACTTGGTGACTTCGCTTGCGAATTCATACAACGTTGCCACCGCCCGGCTCGGTATGGACATCGGTGTGTCACAAGTGAAAAGCACGCTATCGCGGCTCGGGCTGCGCAGAAATGTGCCTGAGTATCCAGCGCTTTTGCTCGGTGGTACTGGACTCACTGTCCTGGAAATAGCGCAGATGTATCAGACCTTTGCCAATGGAGGTTTTCGAGCCCCAATGGGCGCCATTCGTTCGGTACTCGGCAACAATGGGCAGGCGCTTGCGCGTTATCCCTTGTCCATTCAGCAAGTGGTGGACCCAGGGCCGGTTCATCTGATCAACTATGCCCTGCAACAAGTTGTGCATCGCGGAACAGCCCGCGGATTAGCCCAGTACCTACCACAATCACTAGGCCTCGCTGGTAAAACGGGTACAACAGACGGATTTCGTGACAGTTGGTTTGCGGGCTTTAACGACGAGTACGTGGCCGTCGTCTGGTTGGGACGCGATGATAACCAACCGATAGACTTGTCGGGCGCCAGTGGTGCGATGACGGTATGGGGAGACTTGATGCGACGGCTTAATCCACGCCCATTAAGGCTCTCTATGCCCCCGGACGTTGAGATAGTGTCGGTGGATCCGGTCAGCGGCGGGTTAGCGGATTCTGGTTGTGACAATGCAGTAGAGTTACCATTCATTATCGGCTCGGCGCCTCGCGAATCAGCACCGTGCTTAGCCCATCAGGTCGTTAGCGATAGTCCCGATGTGAAACGCAAGGCCAATAAAACGGGCAACAGCATCAAGAAGTGGTTTGAAAAACTATTAAAGCCGCTCAACCGTGAACGCGACCGTTAAAAGTGTTGCCTGGGGAGGGCTGGGATTGTGCCTTAATGCCTGCGTCGGCATGTCGGCAACAGACACTCGAGTACCGCAGCCACAGGGTGCTCCAGTCGTCGTCGCTTTGGCTCAGAGCGCGGAGCAAGAGGCCGCAAGCGGCCGGCTTGATCAAGCCGCTAATGCCCTGGAGCGGGCGCTACGCATCGAACCGCAAAATCCGTTCTTGTGGCATCGCCTAGCCGGGGTGAGGTTGCGGCAACATCGCCCCCAGGACGCCATCGACCTCGCCACCAGATCCATTACATTGACAGCAGACAAAGCTCTTATTGCTGAAAACTGGGAGCTCATCGCACAAAGTTATGAATTACAGGGCGACGCTGATAACGCCCAGGAGGCAACGCGCCAGGTGAACAAGTATCGATAAGGCTAACTGCAAAGGACTAGCACATCGCACAACTGGACGGCTTAACCTTTGCGCATCTTTATCTGTAAACCAGTCAAATCGAGGTGAGCACAAATGAGTGAGGAGTCAAAAAACAGAATCATTGATCCGAATGAGTGGCTGAGATTGTTGTTCATGTTGCTTTACGCCGCGGTGGTATTCTATGTCATCAAGTTCATCGTCACGGTAATATTGATCATTCAATTCTTGTCTCGATTGATCACCGGCGCGCCATTGGAACGCTTACGCAAATTTAGCGCGCAAGTGAGTGCCTATGGCTATGAGATTTTTCAATATGTCAGCTACAACAGTGATGACAAACCGTTCCCGTTTAGCGACTGGCCAAGTGGGCTCGCGCTGCAGGAAGCGTCAGCAGGGTCGACTACGACTGGTTCGAGTGAGCAAGCCTCGAGCTCAACGCAGCAACAAGATGAGGGCCCTCAATCCCGTGACAGTGAGGGCGAACCCACCGATCAGTAGTGTAATGGGTGAAATAAAGGGGCTTAGAAAGCACCGCCGGCGGCTGGTGCCGCCGCAGGAGCGGCCGCGGGTGGAGGGGCGGTCGGTGCGCTCGGAGGGGTTGACGCCCCAGGCGCTTCGGTGCCCGAAGGTGTAGTATCCGCTGGAACAGGATCCGGCGCTGGGGCAAATGCACCCTCTTCATCGATGGCCGCGACATCATCTCCAGAATCATCTCTTGCAGTGGAGTCCGGGGATGTGGACGAGCCTGTTGTTGACCCTGAGGATAGCCCAGGTATGTCCGTTTCGCCGGATGGCACCACATTGGCGTCCGGATCAATGGTTCTTGTTTCGACTTGGCCGGCGCCGGCCTCTGGCGGATGGTCTAGATAAGTAATATTGCCGTCCTCGTCGGTCACGATGTACACCGTTTCAGCGGAACAGACAGTCCCCGTTAGCAATCCAGACAAGACAATGAAAGATATTAAGTGGTGGGGCCGCATGGGTTCGCTCCGATCGGTGTCTATTACTTTATGGATTCATTATAGAGCTTTCCGCCCATCTTGACAGTCAAAGACCCAAATTGCCTCGGCGCGTTTCATCCCGTCTTAACGAGTCGGTACAATACGCCGCCATGATGGACGAGCACTATTACCCAGACAAGGTCGAGCATCGCGCTCAGCAGCACTGGGAGACCCAGGCGAGTTTCCGTGTCACCGAGGACACCAGTCGGACAAAGTATTACTGCTTATCGATGTTTCCCTATCCTTCGGGTGCACTGCATATGGGCCACGTGCGCAACTACACCATTGGCGACGTCGCCTCGCGGTACCAGCGGATGCTGGGTAAGAATGTGTTGCAACCCATGGGATGGGACGCGTTCGGTCTGCCCGCAGAAAATGCAGCGATGCAAAACAAAGTGCCGCCGGCGAAGTGGACCTACCAAAATATCGATCACATGAGGTCTCAACTCAAGCGCCTGGGTTACGGCTATGATTGGGAGCGTGAAATAGCGACCTGCAGACCCGAGTATTACCGTTGGGAGCAGTGGTTCTTCACCAAGCTATTCGATAAGGGTTTGGTATATCGGAAGACAGCAGCGGTGAATTGGGATCCTGTCGACCAAACCGTGCTTGCGAACGAACAAGTTATTGAAGGTAAAGGATGGCGCTCTGGAGCCCCGGTGGAGCGTCGTCAGATACCGCAGTGGTTTCTGAAGATTACAGCGTACTCGGAAGAGCTGTTGGCCGAGCTAGATCGTTTGCCTGGGTGGCCGGAATCAGTGCGCGCCATGCAACGCAATTGGATTGGCCGGTCAGATGGGGTAGAGGCGCGATTTGCGGTGTCGGGTTCTCCGGAGTCTCTCTCTATTTTTACCACGCGGCCCGACACCATGTTAGGGGTCACATTTATGGCAGTGGCACCGGAACATCCACTCGCCTTAGAGGTCGGGAAGAAAGCTGCGGAGGTCGCCAGCTTTATCGAAGAGTGTCGACACAGCGGTACATCGGAAGCCGAGCTCGAGACCATGGAGAAGAAGGGCATGCCCTTAGGGATCGACGCGTTGCATCCAGTCACTGGTGAAGTCATCCCCATCTGGGTGGCCAACTTCGTACTGATGGCTTACGGCACTGGGGCGGTGATGGCGGTGCCGGCCCACGATCAACGCGATTGGGAGTTCGCGCGCAACTACGACCTGCCAATCAAGCCGGTGGTGTACCCGGCGGATGGGTCCGAGGTGGATCTTGAAGCCGGTGCCACGGTGGAAAAAGGAGTGCTTAAGAACTCCGCCCAATTCGATGGCCTGACCTCGGCACAAGCCTTCGACGCTATCGCTGATTTTTTAGAATCACAGGACAATGGGTCGCGTCAGGTTGAATATCGTTTGCGGGACTGGTGTGTGTCGCGCCAGCGTTATTGGGGTTGCCCGATACCCATTGTGTATTGTGACGATTGCGGCCCGGTGGCAGTACCGGAGGTGCAACTCCCCGTGGTGTTGCCGGAGGACGTCGAATTCCAGGATGTCGGCTCGCCCTTGAAGAGCATGCCGGACTTTCTCAAAACAACCTGTCCCAAATGCGGTACCGCGGCGCAACGTGAGACCGATACGTTTGACACATTTTTTGAGTCATCGTGGTATTTCGCGCGTTACACCTGTCGCGATAACGACTTTGCTATGGTTGACGAACGGGCTAACTATTGGTTGCCTGTTGATCAATATATCGGGGGTGTTGAGCATGCCGTGCTGCACTTGCTGTACGCCCGTTTTTTTCACAAACTCATGCGCGACGAGGGACTAGTGAGCTCCGATGAGCCCTTTACAAACCTGCTCACCCAAGGGATGGTGCTGATGGGTGGAGGCAAGATGTCGAAATCCAGGGGCAACACACTGAACCCACAAGAGATGATCGATCAATATGGCGCTGACACCGTTCGGCTGGCTATGATTTTCGCAGCGCCACCGGAGCAGTCGTTTGATTGGACTGACAATGCCATGGCGGGCGCCCATCGCTTCTTAACTCGCATGTGGGCCTTGGTGTACCGCACCCGCAACCGACTGAAAAACGTGGTTCGAACTCATGCGAGTAATGGCGCAAGCGCTTGGACTCATTCGGTTGAAGACGAAGACATCAAGCAGTTGCGTGCCCAGAGTCATAGTATGTTGCAGCGGGTCAATCGAGACTATGAGCGATTCCAGTTCAATACCGTGGTGGCCGCGTGCATGGAACTCTCCAAGGCATTGGATCGGTTCGATCTAGGTGAAAAGTGCATGAACGGGAATGATGGCATGGACGTTCGTGCCCTCGCATTGCATGAGTCGCTGGTATTACTGATTAAGGTTCTCTCGCCGATAGCACCACATATCAGCCACGTATTGTGGCAAGAGCTGGGATACAAGGAGGAGTTATTGGATGCAGGCTGGCCCGAGGTGGATCAGCGGGCGCTCAGACGGGAAACCGTGCAGTTGGTCGTCCAGGTCGACGGCAAGCTTCGCAGCCGAATCGAAGTCGATACCGACGCGGATCAGCAATCCATCCAAACAACGGCCCTCGCTGACGAGGCAGTCAAGCGTCATGTGGGCGAGAGGCCCGTAAAGAAATTTATTGTGGTCCCAGGGAAACTGGTCAACATTGTGGTGGGACAATGAGTAACAGGCTTATAATGCCTGGATAGTCATAATCGATAAGGATTACAGATGCCGATACGCTCACTATTGTTAGTGGTGCTTGCTTTCAGTCTGCTACAGGGCTGTGGCTTCCATCTGCGCGGCCAAGTTGATCTACCGTCATCTATGTCTGAGCTATATATCAAGATCGGCAGCGGCTATCCAGGTCTCGAGAGGGAGCTAACAGCGGCACTGCGAGAAAACGGTGTTGAAGTGCTCACTAGTCCCAGCGGTTCGAGTTCGACACTTGATTTGTTCGATGTTTTATTCGAGCGTGACTTGAGTACCCTTGATACCCGGGGGAAAGTCTCGGGCTATGCTTTGAGATATTTGGTGCAATTTAGAGTCACGGACCCTGCCGGAGAGGTAATGTTGGAGGGCACCAGGGTGAGGGCTCGGCGAGATTTTGAATTTGAAAGTACCCAAGTACTCCAATCACAGGAAGAACAAGATTTCCTGCGAGAGAGTATGGAAAGAGAACTCGCGTTACAAATTTTGCGTCGGCTATCGGCTATCGCTGCAGCTCCGGTCTCAGGTGTCTCAGTACTAGCGAATCGGGGATTAGTGGTTAATCCTATTTGAAACAGCACCCCATCCAACGTTCCCGTCCAAATTCGACGGTTAGCCAGAACACAGTGAATGCGCGCTGGCGCGCTCAGGCGGATGCGGCTCACGCCTGACCGATTAGCTGCCCATCTGCAGGGCGAACTGTCGCCGTTTTATCTTGTGCACGGTGAAGAGTTACTGTTGACCGAGGAGACCTGCGACGCCATACGTGAAGCTGCCCGCACGCAAGGCTATGGCGAGCGTAGCCGCTGGGCGGTGGAGCAAGGCTTTGACTGGGATGCGTTGGTACAGGACGCGCACTCGCTGTCTTTGTTCTCGAGTCGCAAATTGGTCGAAATACGTATGCCCAGTGGCCGTCCGGGGGAAACAGGGGGGCGTACTTTGGCGGAGCTTGCACAAGCCGCGCCTGCCGACACTGTTTATATGTTGATCAGCGGGAAGTTGGAACGACGTAGCCGCGACACGCGCTGGTATAAGGCAGTATGTAAGGCGGGCGTGGAAGTAGAGCACAAGGCGGTGAGCGCCGCGCATCTTCCAGCTTGGTTGCAGGTTCGTTTGCGTCGCAAAGGATTGGAGTACGAAGATGGTGTCATCGACTTGTTGGTCTATTATGTAGAAGGTAATTTACTCGCCGCTGCACAGGAGGTAGACAAGCTCGCTCTGCTCGCCGCCGAGGGTAAAGTTACTGTAGCTCATGTTCAGGCCGCGATTTCTGACAATGCTCGATTCAGTGCTTATGCTTTTGTAGATGCATGTGTGTCAGGTAATGCGCGTAAGGCAGTCCGAATTTTGACCGCGTTGCGCTCAGAGGGTGTTGCGCCGGCTTTGTTGTTATGGGCGGTCGCTCGTGAAGTTAGGGCGATAAGTCGCATTGCGGCAGACATCGCTTCCGGCGAGCCGCCGGCGCAAGTGTTTAAGGCGTACAACGTGTGGTCCAGCCGCGCCCCGATGGTCAGCGCGGCGCTGAGGCGATTGAACTATGATGGCTGGACCCAGCTACTGCGTCGTGTGGCGAGAATGGATCGGGTATTGAAGGGGCGGTTGTCAGGAAACGTGTGGGATGAGCTGGAAACCGTGGCGCTTGCCATGTGTGCGGTGCCGACACTGTCGCAAAAGTATGTGACACTATGAACATGCAAAACATGCGGGTAAACGATACGCTGGACATTGCTCGCTATATGCTCAGTATTAGGGTGGCGCCGCACCGCGCCGCACGTGTGCTAGCTTCGGCAGAGACTGAAGCGGAAATTGCGGCTGCGGGTGGGTTTGAGTATGGGTTGGGTGACGAAATTGGTATTAACACCGATAAGCTGCACGCGCGTGGACCGGTCGGCCTCGAAGGCCCGACTTCACACAAGTTTGTGGTATTCGGTGATGGCCATATTCTCCAATAAAACTCAGCCGTGGAACACAGAGTTAGTCTTGTAGGAGTGTTTGGAGGCACCTTCGACCCGATTCACAACGGCCATGTTAGGCCGATTCGCGAAGTTCAAAAGCAAGCCGGGCTGGACCCAATCTTATTTATCCCGAACGCGGACCCTCCACACCGTCAAACGCCAGTTGCGAACGCTGATCATCGCCTCGCAATGATCAAGCTGGCACTTGAAGGCGATCCGGGCCTGCTTGTAGATGACCGTGAGCTCAAGCGGGGGGGTCCCTCATTCATGGTGGACACGTTACGATCACTGCAACAGGACTACGCATCCAGCCGACTATGTTTAGTTTTGGGGTGGGATGCGTTTGCTAGCTTTGATAGTTGGCACCAATGGCAGGAAATTTTGCGTATTGCTCATATTGTGGTCATGAATCGACCAGGGTGGTTGGACCACGACCTGCCACGATGGTGTGGTGATCGGATCGGCGCTGGACTCGAAGATTTAATAGCAGAGTCTTGGGGAAGAGTGGTGTTAGTGACGGTGACGCCTTGCGATGTTTCCAGTACAGCACTGCGTCAGCGGATGCACCAAGGGCTTGATGTTCACGCTGAGCTCGCACCCGCTGTGTGGGACTACATTTGCGTTCAGGGGCTCTATGGCGTGCCGCAACAACGTGAGCAAGCTAATTTAAATATTGCGGCAACGCATTCTACAACAATCGGAAAACGCACAGTCTAGCGATGCGTTCCGAACAAATGCGAGACATCGTCGTGAAGGCGTTGGAGGAGTCAAAAGGAATCGAGGTGCACGTGTTGGACGTACGGGCATTAACCGATATCACCGATGTGATGGTGATTGCCAGTGGTAGCTCCGATCGCCATGTCAAAGGCCTAGCGGAAGCAGTGCGAGACACCATGCGTGAACATGGGATTCGGCCTCTGGGAGTTGAAGGCGAGGCTGAGGGAGAATGGGTCTTGCTCGATTTCGGTGATGTGCTAGTCCACGTGATGCGTCCCAAGACACGTGCGTTTTACGACTTGGAAAAGTTTTGGAGCGAGGACCTTGGACGTGCCATCAAGGCGCATCGAATCAAGCAGCAAGAATAATCCCACTAAATCTAGTGGTGCTCGCGTGGGATGAATTGCGCTTAGCTGAGCGTCGCCCGTATCCTCCAGTAGTTCTAAGTCTATGCTCATCTACGTCGTTGCCTTAGGAACACGGATGCCGCAGTGGGTTGAGCAGGGTTTTAACGAGTACGCGAAACGGATCCGCGGCCAATGTCATCTCCGTTTGTTGTCGGTGGCACCACTTAAACGACCACGCAATGCAGATATGACTCGGCTGTTGCGTGACGAAGGAAACAAGTTACTGGCTGCTGTCCCCGATGGCTGCCGACTGGTGGCTTTGGACCGCACCGGAAGACAGTACACCAGTGAGGAGCTTGCGCTTCGGCTTGATTACTGGTTCGCCCATGGACAGGACGTGGCTCTACTTGTTGGCGGGCCAGAGGGCTTGTCATTAGAATGTCTGGAGCGGGCCGAGGAACTATGGTCACTTTCCGCCCTGACATTTGCCCACCCCGTGGCGAGGGTGGTGCTCGCAGAGCAGTTGTATAGGGCCTGGAGTATCGTAAACCGCGCGCCGTATCATCGCAGCGGATTAAGGGGTCAGAGCCGCTAAGTTTTGCGGATTGCCAATAGCTATTAGCTCGCAAAGTTTATCGGCTCTTGCCTTTTTCCGTTTGCATTGACAATGAGTCGGCTCGGGTCCCATTGTAGGCGCAATGATAGGTGATCAATCCCCACAACTTTGCCTGGCATCCACATCACCTCGACGTAGGCAACTACTAGAGCTGTTGCAGCTTCGATTCGTGGTATCCGCCGCCAACGTCTGTGAGCAAGTTCTCCCGGATGAGGCACCGCGGGACTATGTGCTGCGTCTTGCGGCTGCAAAGGCCGCCGCCGTGGAGGCAGACTGTGCCAGCATGTCAATGCCATTGTTGGGGGCGGATACCTGCGTGACCCTAGACAATGAGATCCTGGGAAAACCCCAGGGGCCGCAGCAAGCAATCGAGATGTTGCATTCACTATCTGGCCGCAAGCACGAGGTGTTCACAGCTATCGCGCTTAGAAGTCGAGGCGAGTTATATACGGCGGTTAGCCATAGCCGTGTGACTTTTGCGTGTTTGGATGACGTCGAGATTCAGCGCTATGTAGACTCGGGCGAGCCGTTGGACAAAGCGGGTGCATACGCGATTCAGGGGCGTGGGGCGACGTTTATCACCTATATAGAGGGTAGCTATACTGGTGTTGTGGGGCTACCGCTTTACGAACTTGCTCAGTTATTAAGAAAAGTGGGAATTTGCGCTTAATGAGCGAGGAACTGCTAATCAACGTAACGCCGCAAGAGACTCGTGTCGCCGTAGTGGAAAATGGCGCGTTGCAGGAAGTACACGTCGAGCGCAGCCGAGGTCGCGGCATTGTCGGCAATGTTTACAAAGGAAAGATCGTGCGCATTCTTCCCGGCATGCAGGCGGCGTTTATTGAGATCGGCTTAGACCGAACAGCATTCTTACATGCGTCCGATGTGCAAACTGCGCCACTATCGGATGCCGATAATGGTTCGGATAGGCCGGCCGAACCCCCCATTCATTTATTGTTGCATGAGCGTCAGGAACTGGTAGTGCAAGTGGTGAAGGATCCTTTGGGGACAAAGGGCGCCAGAGTCACCACCCAGATCACTACGCCGGCACGGCACCTGGTCTATCTGGCGCATTCCAGTCATGTCGGAGTGTCGCAAAGGATTCACGACCCACAGGACCGCGAGCGTCTAAGGAAGACCGTAAGGGAGTTGGTTGAGCAGGAACAGGTGCAGGGCGGTTTCATAATCCGCACCGCCGCAGAGGCAGCCACCACGGCAGAGTTAGCTTCTGACATCGTATATTTGCAACGAGTCTGGGCAAAGATTCAAGGCCGGATAAACACTACTGTCGGACCGGGCCTGATCCATGAGGATATCCCGCTGGTAATGCGCACCATGCGGGATTTGGTTACGGACAGCGTCGAAAGGGTACGAATCGATTCTCGTGAGACTTATCAAAAGGCCTATGATTTCGCCGCCGAATTGATACCCGAAGTGAAAAACCGTATCGAATACTACCCCGGAGAACGACCGATCTTTGACTTGTATTCGGTGGAGGATGAAATTCAGCGGGCGTTGCAAAGAACCGTGCCACTAAAATCCGGAGGGCACGTAGTGTTTGATCAGACCGAAGCCATGACCACTGTTGATGTCAACACCGGTGGATTTGTCGGGCGGCGCAATTTGGAGGAGACGTTGTTTAAGACCAATCTTGAAGCCGCCCAGACCATCGCAAGACACCTTCGGCTGCGCAACATTGGCGGCATCATCATTATCGACTTCATAGACATGGAGGATCCAGAGCATCGGCACCAAGTACGGCGTGCTTTGGAAAAAGTCCTCGTGCGAGATCGGATAAAAACCTATTTCACGGAGATGTCACCGCTGGGTTTGGTGGAGCTAACACGCAAGCGCACCAGGGAAAGTCTGGAGCACATTATGTGCGAGCCATGCTCGGTATGTGATGGACGTGGGGTGGTGAAGACACCGGAGACCGTGTGCTATGAAATATTTCGGGAAATTCTCCGGGAAGCCAGACAGTTTGAGGCCGAAGAGTATCTGCTGCTGGCATCTCAAGTGGTGATCGACGTCCTACTGGACGAGGAGTCCACTGGTATGGCGGACCTGCAGGAGTTCATCGGTAAACCGATTCATCTCCAGGTAGAGAGCACTTACCCACAGGAAGTTTTCGATGTGGTGTTGATGTGAGTGTTAGGGTGGGGCCCCTAGCGGTGCGGCCGGCGAGTCTAGTGACGCTAAGCCATAGCGCTTAGTCGGTTTCAGGCGTGATTCAGTTTGTAAGTGTATAAAGGTGGCGTTGGGGTGCTGGAGTTGTCCTTTGGACTGTAGCCATACAGTTTGATTATCTGTGCCCCGTTGTCAGGCGGAGTTGACGGCGAAAGCGGAGAAGCTTGAGTAATGTTGAGGTCAGTAACGCGCACTGTTGGGGTTTTTGCAGCCACTGCGCTGGCCCTAATCGTGCTTGTCATAGGGTCTGTCGCAGTGTGGTTTGCTACTTTGAGTAAGGGGGAGGTCGAGGACTATCTTTCGCAGAATCTTGGTCGCTCGGTGACACTTTCCGATATCGAAACCAGATGGGACGGGATTGTGCCACAGCTGCGGGCTTCGAGCTTGAGCTTGCAAGCAGATAGTGGCAGTGCCGCGGCGGTCGAGCTCACAGAGTTACGCATGCGCGTTGAGCTAGGCTCTTTGTTGCAGAGAAAGCTGGTGTTCGAAGAATTGATCCTGGTTGAGCCCAAGATTGAAGTATTGCGTGGCCTTGATGGTACCGTTGTGATCTCGGGTTTTGAATCCTTGGGGGCGGTGGCTGACGGTAGCGCTACTGCATTTTGGCGATGGTTGTCTGTTCAAAGCAATCTCCAAGTACAGCATGGCCGGCTTGTTTGGCGAGACTTGTCTCGCCCCGATTCAGAGCTGGAGCTGTCCCCCATTCAGATTCATCTCGATGGCGCGGATCGACGGGTTCTGATAAAGCTAAATTCGGATAACGAACTCGCGCACAACTTTCAAGCCGTAATTGAACTCGGAGAGGATACCGACTCACCGGACTTTGGGCCGGACACTATTTCCTTTCAGGCAAAAGGCATCGACCTTGCAGCGGCCCAGAAGGTGCTCGCCATGGAAGAGCTCGAGAAGGTACGTGGTCTTGCCGATGTGGATCTAGAGTTGTCGTTTGCAGGAGAACAGGTGTCGGCGTTTCATGGTCCGATAATGATTTCCAGCGCACACATACCTGTTCCGGGCCAGTACACGCCGCTCGAGGTAGAACTCATACGAGGCAGCTTGCGGTGGGCCAATCGAGCCACGGGATGGGATCTAGATATAGAGAACGTTCAACTTAGCGGCCAAGATAGGCCGTGGTTCTCTGGCGACCTGAATATCGCACGCAATGACGGTTCGATTGATTTGCTGGTCAGCACCATTGATCTGGGTGAGCTCAAGGCGTTGCTGGGTGTGATCTCAGAGCGCTCAGAACTGTTGCAAGCAATAGCCAGGTTCTCCCCTGCTGGGACGGTTGACAACCTTGAGATCCATCTCCCAGGCGGCTGGTCGAGTCCTGAGACTTTCTCCATCGCAGGGGAAGTGGATCGGCTCGCCTTAAGTCCCTATGAGAGTCATGCCGGTGTCACTGGGTTGAGCGGCCGGTTCGCTGTCAGCGAACAAGGTGGGGAGTTAGTCATCGGGGGAGAAGAGGTGAGTGTGTCGTTGCCTCGGTTGTTGCGGGAACCGTTGCGTTTGCTGCGACCTAAAGGGCGCATAATGGTGCAGCGCGACGCGGAACAATGGGTGATTACCGGCAAGGATATTCAACTTGCCAATACCGATATTTCTGCCGCTGGGCAGTTTACGCTGAGAAGAGATAGCCAAAGCGATCGTTCGCCGCATCTACAACTCTCCGCACGCTTTGAGGGCGGCGATATAAAACAAGCGCCACGCTATTACCCCGCAAAAATAATGTCGCCTAAGCTGTTGCGATGGCTGGAGACGGCGCTAGGCCAAGGCACTGTGACCGATGGTTTTATCAATATAGACGGGCGGCTTGCCGATTTTCCGTTTATCAATACCGAAGGTAAGTTTGAAGTCGTTGCCAATATCGTTGATGGGTTATTGAATTATGTGCCCGGGTGGCCGCCACTGGAGGCAGCACGCGCTCAACTAAGAGTTGAAAACGCGACCATGGCTGTTACCGGTGATACCGGAATAGTCGGTGGGTTGGATATCACTGAAGCGACAGCGCGCATCGATAATCTGCGAAGCCGAACTCCCCACTTGCAAATCGAGGGTGGGTTATATGGTCCATTCAGTCTAGTGGTCGGATTTCTTCGCAATGGGCCGCTGTTTCAGGATACGGGTTTGTCGGCACTTAAAATGACCGGTACGGGAAACGGACTTCTTAACTTATCTTTGGATCTGCCGATAAAAGAGCTGTCCACATCAAAGGTGCTTGGGTCGTATGATTTCGATGGCAGCGGACTCGCTTTTGCCAACGGCATCGTTGTTAGCGACCTGGATGGCATCCTCGATTTCACAGAAGCGGAAGTTCATGGGCAGGGTTTAACAGGCCGTGTCCTAGGTGGAGAGAGTCAGTTTTCGGTGAAAACCATTGCGGCAGGCGCTGCGCGGGAGGTTTTGATCAGTGCCGCTGGTGAGTTTGCCGCGCCCGAGCTCGAGATCCTACTGGGTTCGATGGTTGCTGATAGTCTTAGCGGCTCAGCCAAGTGGGTCGGTGATATCACATTGGTTCCCGGACGGGCGAAGTTGCATTTGGAGTCAGATCTGCATGGGGTAATCATTGACCTGCCCGGCCCTGTGGGTAAGGCTGCCGGCCACGTCGTTTCCTCCGCCGCAGATATCGACTACCGCTCCGCAGGCACACAAAACACAGGTTTTCGCATCGGTGATCGAATCAATGGCGCGCTGGTTTATAAGAGAGATGGTCCGCGGTGGAGACTGAGTCGCGGAGAAGTGGTTGTTGGAGCTAAGCCGGCACGGGTGCCTTACGGGACTGATCTGCACGTTGGAGTCTATGTCGCCGAGCTGGACTTAGATCAATGGTTTAAGGCGTTCGATAAAACGCCATCCGATGTTGACGGCACACCGTCGTCGGTGCCGGTCCGCCGAATTCATGGAGACGTGGGAGCGCTCACTGCTTTCGGCCGAGCGATGGGAGCGTTGCGCTTTAGTGCAGACCAGGGCGCAGACCAGCACTGGCAGGCCACGGTTGATGGCGGTCAGATCAAGGGTGCGGGGGATATCTGGTGGGCTACGGGTGAGCGTCGAGTACGGTTAGAGTTTGAACGCTTGTATTTGTCCAAAGCGGATACGGCGAGCGGTGAGTCCAGCAAAGATCCTCGTGGGTTGCCCGGCGTGGATATCGTGGCCGCAGATTTTCGTTATGACAGGATGGAGCTTGGAGCGTTAGAGATGCATGCCGGTCCAACACAGCAAGGGTGGAACATCCGGCAGTTGGATATGTCCCGACCTGACCTCGATCTGACTATTAGTGGGGACTGGAATTACGACGGTGAGCGTCACCGATCCTCGTTCCGCGGCAAGTTTCTGACTCCAGACTTGGGCAGCGCTTTAGGTGCTCTAGGATTTGCGGAGCAGATCGAAAACGGTGAGGCGTTGATTGAGGTTAATCTGGAGTGGGAAGGGAGTCCTGGACGGTTTGATTTCGCGCACCTTAACGGTGGCTACCTGATTTCCGCAAAGGACGGACGGTTCTTAAAGGTCAATCCCGGTAGTGGACGTTTCGTCGGCTTGTTAAACACAGACGCATTGGTGAGGCGATTGAACTTGGATTTTTCCGACGTGTTTGCCAAGGGCCTAACATTCGACGAGATGAGTGGCGCCGGCAGCATATATCGAGGTGATCTTTATATGGATGGGGTTTTCATTGCAGGGCCTGCTACCTTAATCGAGCTAACCGGACGCACGGGTCTGGCGAAGGAGGACTTTGATTTGGAGTTAGTCGTTGCCCCGCAGGTTGGAGGGAATCTGAGTCTGATCGGTGGTGTGCTAACAGGCCCGGCTTTCGGCGCGCTGATCTTCTTGGCCCAGAAAGTGTTCAAAAAGCAGCTTGGGAAGCTGGTGCGCTATAAGTATGAAGTCACCGGCCCGTGGAGCCAACCTGATATTGAGCGGATCCGGCAATTGCCTGCTGCGGAGAGAGAAGAGTTTGATTCTGGTGATAAGTAACCTCAACCTGTCGCGAAACGTTTATGGATGCGTGAGGGCGCCACCAACAGTTGTCTTGCATGTGGGGCGAGGGACGTGACTCAGATTGCAGTGATTCAGTTGAGTTCCGGGCCGGATGTTGAGGCCAATCTACGACAGGTCGCAACATTATTGGAGCAATCAGCAGACAAGGGCGCACAGCTTACCGCACTTCCGGAAAATTGTTGTCTAATGCCATTGAACCACGACGCGCGCTTGGCGGCTGCGGAAATCGATGGAAGTGGTCCCATTCAGGATTTTATGTCCGCTCAAGCGGCGCGCCTCGGACTGTGGATCCTGGCCGGAACCGTGCCTATGCGCGGGATTTCGTGCGACAAAGTGCGCAGCGCAAGCTTGTTGTTTGATGCCAACGGCGATCGCGTCGCGCGCTACGACAAGATTCATATGTTTGACGTAGAACTTAGTGAACATGAGGGCTACCGCGAGTCGGACAATATCGAACCAGGCGAGGACATTGTGGTGGCGGACACTCCCGCCGGTCGGCTCGGACTGAGCGTTTGTTATGACGTACGCTTTCCCGAACTCTACCGTGAGCTAATAGCGCGAGGTGCGGCGATTGTATCGGTGCCATCGGCGTTTACTGTCACCACTGGCAAACCTCATTGGGAGTTATTATTGCGTGCCCGAGCGGTGGAGAACCTGGTATATGTGATTGCGCCGGCGCAAGTGGGCACCCACGCCGACGGCAGGCAAACCTATGGGCACAGCATGATCATTGGGCCTTGGGGAGAAGTTATGGCATGCTTGCCCTCCGGGGTTGGAGTGATAGCTGCTGAGGTGGATCTCGGTGCTGTGGCGGAGGCGAGACACAGGCTACCAAGTATTGACAATCGCCGCCTTAAATCGGGCTGATCGTGAAAGTTGGCCTGGACATTCTTATGGATAAAACATGACCGAATTGCTGAAAACTGCTAGGAATACCCTGCTCGAGCCCGTCGGAATCGATGATCAAGACCTCGATCGGCTGATGCGACGGATCATGGATCATCAGGTGGACTACGCGGATCTTTACTTTCAGTACGCCCGACACGAATCTTGGTCTTTAGAAGAAGGTCAGGTCAAGTCCGGATCCCACAGCATTGAGCAAGGTGTTGGCATACGCGCGGTGAGTGCGGAGAAAACCGGTTTCGCGTATTCCGATGAATTCGTCATGCCCGCGCTTACCGACGCAGCGAGCGCCGCACGCGCTATCGCTCGTAGCGGCGGCGACACCAAATTACCGAAGGTTTCATGGAGCTCAGGCGATGCGGTGAAGTTGTATGTACCGGATGACCCGTTAGCCACCCTCGGTGACGAGGCCAAGGTGAGGCTGCTGGAAGCGGCGGAAGCAGAAGCAAGGCGTCAAGATCCTCGGGTCAAGGAGGTAATGGCCAGCCTCGCGGCAGTGCACGACGTTATTTTGGTGGTGCGCAGTGATGGCGCCCTCGCTGCGGATGTGCGCCCATTGGTGCGGCTCAATGTGACCGTCATCGTTGAGCACAACGGCAGACGCGAGCAAGGCAGCGCCGGCGGTGGCGGGCGTTTCGGTTACGGATATTTCACCGAGGATGATATGGCGCTGGGCTATGCCCGCGAGGCGGTGCGACAAGCGCTGGTGAACTTGGAGTCGGTCGATTCGCCAGCGGGTACCATGCAAGTGGTGCTAGGGCCAGGGTGGCCCGGCATACTATTGCATGAGGCCATTGGCCACGGTTTGGAAGGGGACTTTAACCGCAAGGGTACGTCCGCGTTTGCCGGACGTATCGGCGAAAAAGTCGCCAGCGAGCAATGCACGGTCGTTGACAACGGAACCATTGCCAATCGACGAGGCTCGCTAAGTATCGACGACGAAGGTACACCTACACAAAACACCGTGCTCATTGAAAACGGCGTGCTCAAGGGTTACATGCAAGATTCACTCAATGCGCGTTTGACCGGGGTGAGTTCAACCGGTAATGGACGACGAGAGTCGTTTGCCCACCTCCCGATGCCGCGTATGACGAATACCTACATGTTGGCTGGCCAATATGACCCGAAGGAAATCATCGGCTCTGTTGAAAAAGGACTTTACGCCGTCAATTTCGGCGGTGGTCAGGTTGATATAACGTCGGGCAAATTTGTGTTCTCAGCCAGTGAGGCCTATCTGATTGAGAACGGTAAAGCGACGCGACCGGTGAAAGGTGCCACCCTCATTGGAAACGGTCCTGATGTGCTCACACGGGTGACCATGGTGGGCAACGACCTGGAACTAGATCCGGGCGTGGGAACTTGCGGGAAAGATGGACAAAGCGTACCGGTGGGGGTGGGTCAGCCGACACTTTGCATTGACGGGTTGACCGTGGGTGGTGTCGAAGTCTGATACTCGATTCCCGGGGACCATCATCCAGAATGCGGTTTGGGTTTCCCCTAGCATTGCAACTAAGCTCACGTTTGAGTCTGGTAGATGAGCAACACTATCAAATCCGTATCTGATCAAAGCGAACAGCAGTTGACCGATCTGGTCGAGCAGGCCCTGGCGCAAGCCAAGCAACAAGGGGCGAGCTCGGTGGAGACTGCGGTGAGTCGCAGTCAGGGTATGTCGGTGACGGTGCGGCTGGGTGAGGTGGAAACGGTAGAACATAACCGCGATAAGAGCTTGGTCGTGTCAGTGTATTTTGGACACAAATCGGGCTCGGCGAGCACTTCGGATTTTACCCCGGCAGCGGTTACCGATACGGTGCGCGCGGCGTGCACTATCGCAAAGTTCACCGCCGAGGACCCATATAACGGTCTGGCTGACAGAGAGCATCTGGCCACGGATATTCCAGAGCTTGACCTGTATTATCCCTGGCCTCTCGACATGGATGAGGCCATCACGTTGGCACGTCGCTGTGAGGACACTGCTCGCGGCACGGATTCGCGTATCACTAACTCTGAAGGCGCCAGTGTTTCCAGTCACGAGGCGTTAGAGGTCTATGCCAATAGCCATGGGTTTATGGGATCGGTTGCCAGCACGCGCCACGGCCTTAGCTGTGCGGTGATCGGTGTGGAAGATAATGGTATGCAACGGGACTACTGGTATAGCGCGGCCCGCGACGCCGCACAGTTAGATAGCCCCGAGGAAGTCGGTCGCGTGGCTGCTGAGCGTACCGTTCGACGGCTCAACGCACGTAAGATTAGCACGCGAAGCTCGCCAGTTGTTTTCGAAGCCCCGGTGGCGGCGAGCCTACTGTCGCATCTTACTGCTGCGATTCGCGGTGCCAGCCTCTATCGTAAGGCCTCGTTCCTACTCGATCATTTGGGTAAACAGGTGTTTGCCGATCACGTTCGCATTCACGAGCAACCCCATTTGCGAAAAGCGCTCGGCAGTGCCCCATTTGATAACGAAGGTGTGGCGACCAAGGCGCGTGATTTGGTGTCAGATGGGATCCTGCGCGGCTATGTGCTGGATTCATACTCGGCCCGCAAGTTGGGTATGGAAACCACTGGCAACTCGGGTGGCGTTCATAATCTGACAGCGGATTCCGGCACCTATGATTTTGAGGGATTGCTGCGGCAAATGGGCACTGGACTGTTAGTGACTGAGCTGATTGGTTATGGCGTCAACATGGTCACGGGGGATTATTCCCGAGGCGCCGCAGGTTTCTGGGTGGAGCACGGCGAGATATGCTACCCGGTGGAGGAGATCACCGTAGCTGGCAATCTCAAAGAGATGTTCCGTGGCATCACGGAGTTTGGGACAGACGTTGATTTACGTCGCAGCACTCGCACGGGATCGATACTGGTCGACCACATGACGGTGGCTGGTGCCTAAGTCACGACTAAGTTATTGGGTATCCTGCACTGGAATCTGCGCTTGAATTCGTTAACGTTCACCCCCACCCACGCAGCAGAAAACACTACAGGGGACTAACGCATGCCGATCTACGAATATTCGTGTAACGCTTGTGACAACAAGCTGGAGGTTCTGCAAAAAATCTCGGAGGAGCCACTGGTGTATTGTCCTGAATGCGGTGCCCCTGAACTTAAGAAGCTGGTTTCTGCGGCTGCGTTCCGGCTTAAAGGTACCGGCTGGTATGAGACAGATTTCAAAGACAAGGCCAAGGAAGAGAAGCCTGCGGTTAACAAAAGCGACGACAAGGCAGACAAGAAATCCGCTACGGCTGACAGCAAGACCAAGAGCGAAGGGTCAACTGATAAAGGCGCAAAGAGCTCAGACACCGCCAAAAGTACCGATACCAAAAGCAAATCCTCTGCGGCTGATTGAACCACGCTTGGCATGAATACGCTGTGCGGTTATTCGGTGCCGTCATTCACCAGCATTGACTTGCCGATACTGCGGTATCTTCTACATAGAGCGAGATCGATCACCGGTGAACTATAAGGACTAGTAATGCGCAGCCACGGTTGCGGCCAAATCGACGAGACGCTCATCGATCACGAAGTGAATCTTTGTGGTTGGGTGAACCGGCGACGTGATCACGGTGGGGTGATCTTTATCGATCTGCGCGATCGAGAAGGGCTGGCTCAAATTGTGGTGGATCCGGACCAAAGAACTTCCTTCGAAGTGGCAGAAGGTGTGCGCAACGAATATGTGATTCGCGCGCATGGTCGAGTGCGGCGACGTCCTGAAGGCACCGAGAACCCGGAGCTTGCCAGCGGCGCAGTGGAGGTTTTGGCGAGCCAGATCGACGTGCTAAACCCAGCGGAACCCCTCCCGTTTCAGCTTGACGAGACTGATGTTAACGAGGCCGTGCGTCTGCGATTTCGTTATTTGGATCTGCGCCGCGATAGCATGCAACGCAATTTGCGGCTACGCCATTATATTGCTAGCACGCTGCGTAACTTTCTTGAAGACCAAGGATTTGTGGAGATTGAGACGCCCGTGCTTACCAAATCCACACCTGAAGGAGCGCGAGACTATCTAGTGCCCAGCCGCATTTACCCGGGGCAGTTTTTCGCTTTGCCACAGTCACCGCAACTGTTCAAACAACTGCTGATGATATCGGGCTTCGAGAAGTATTATCAGTTTGCGCGCTGCTTTCGCGATGAGGATTTGCGAGCGGATCGGCAACCCGAGTTCAGTCAATTGGACATCGAGATGTCCTTTGTGGAAGAGGACGATGTGCTGACGCTGATGGAGGCGATGGTTCGACACCTATTCAGAGTTGTGCTCAATCAAGACCTGCCCGACCCCTTTCCGCGGATGACTTACCATGAGGCGATGTCGCGTTTTGGCACTGATCGGCCGGATCTGCGGATTCCATTGGAGCTGGTGGACGTAGGTGACCTGATGACCGATGTCGAGTTTAAAGTGTTTTCTGGACCGGCAAACATGAGCAATGGAAGGGTCGCGGCGTTGCGAATACCCAACGGGGGTGAGCTCACACGCCAGGCGATCGATCAATACACTGAGTTCGTCAAGCAGTTCGGTGCCAAGGGGCTCGCCTATATCAAAGTGAACCATGTTGAACAGGGACGCGAAGGCTTGCAGTCTCCCATCGTTAAGTTCTTGCCCGATGATGTAATCGAGTCGCTATTACAGCGAGTCGCGGTTGAGGACAGTGATTTGGTGTTCTTTGGTGCCGATCAGTCCAGCGTGGTCAATGCATCTTTGGGCGCGCTACGGGTAAAGCTCGGTCACCAACTCGGTTTTACAGAAGAAGCTTGGCGGCCCTTGTGGATAGTGGATTTCCCCATGTTTGAGTGGGATGCGGATACAAGGCGTTGGCAGGCTTTGCACCATCCGTTTACCGCACCCAAGGAGGCTGATTTGGACTCCCTGGAGAAGGAACCGGGCAGTGCGTCATCGCGGGCGTATGATTTGGTGCTCAACGGTGCCGAGCTTGGCGGCGGCTCTATCCGTATTCATCGCGCAGACATGCAGCGACGTGTCTTTGAGGTTCTGGGTATTGAAGAACAAGAGGCCCGCGTAAAGTTCGGTTTTCTACTGGACGCATTAAGATATGGAGCGCCGCCCCACGGCGGTGTTGCTTTTGGTCTGGACAGGTTGGTTGCAATGATGGCGGGCGCGGATTCAATTCGTGATGTCATGGCATTTCCCAAGACGCAGAAGGCGGCATGTCTGCTGACCGAGGCGCCCAGCGCTGTAGATGAGACCCAACTTCGGGAGTTACATCTGCGACTGCGTCGTCCCAGCAACTCTAGCGAAAGCGCTTAACACCGAATCGGCTGCAAACAAGCATTAATGGTTGCTGACAGCGCAGTAGGCAATCGCTATAAACGCCCTGAGTCTGTACTTGTTGTGGTGTATAACACGGAAGACAAGGTGTTGCTGTTGAAGCGTGCCGACCACGATGAATTCTGGCAATCGGTTACTGGGAGCCTGCGCTGGCCCTATGAAACCTCGAGGTGCGCGGCTGTAAGAGAGTTGTTAGAGGAGACCGGACTACAGGGAGAAGCTGGATTGCGCACGTGGGATAAGACCTTCTGCTTTCCGATATTACCGAAATGGCGAGCGCGATATGCCCCTGGCATTACAGTGAACCGCGAGCACGCTTTTAGTCTCAAGGTGGATGGCGAGTCGACAATCACTCTCAACCATCAGGAACACTCCGAGTATCAATGGCTGACCTTCGACGCTGCGGCCGCGAAAGTGTGGTCG
>JAOTYS010000709.1 GCA_029861795.1 Gammaproteobacteria bacterium
ACAAACCCATGACTGGCCCGGCAATGTCCGGGAGCTGGCCAATCTTGTTGAACGCCTGGGGGTAATACTCCCGAATGGGACAGCTGACGTGGCAGAATTGCCGGCCCGGTTTCGAAATTCGTCTGCGCCTGACGCTGATAATTTCCTTGTTGCACAGCAAGTTTTGAACAGAAACTTGGCCCCGCAAATGATTCCGGAAGACGGCATTGATCTCAAGGACTACCTGAGATCCACA
Source organism: Gammaproteobacteria bacterium (assembly GCA_029861795.1). Next base: position 236 of record JAOTYS010000709.1, read on the forward strand.
GAGTCCGCATTAATTTTACAAGCACTAAACCACTGCAACGGCACCATGACTCAAGCCGCAACATTGCTTCATGTCGGGCGCACAACATTAACTGAAAAGGTTAAACGCCTTGGTTTAGCTGATTTCGTAAAGACAGCGAGCTAGATTCGATGCGTAAGTATTCGAAATCACAAAAAACGTATTTCGCCCCTGGTGAGGTCGCGGAAATGTTGATGGTGTCCCCTGCTTCGGTGCGCAACTGGGCGAGCAAGGGTGCTCTAAAATCGGTATCCACGCCCGGTGGACACAGGCGATTTATGCGTCATGAGATCGAGCGTTTTGCGCGTGAGAAAGATTTGACGATCCAACCGCTGGACGACGACACTTTGCGGATTCTTATCGTCGACGACAATACGCAAGTGACCGAGTATTTGTCGCTTTTATTTAGTCGTCTTGACGCAAATGTCACTACCATGAAAGCTCACGATGGATTCACTGCCGGCAGACTTGTTCAGGTATTCGAGCCACATGTTGTGTTGCTTGATTTGATGATGCCTGGTTTGGACGGATTCAATGTGTGCGCGCAAATAAAGAGCGATGCGGCGTCCAAAGCGACTCGTGTAATTGCGATGACCAGCTTTTACGATGATGTGAATGTAGCGCGCGCCCTGAGTGCCGGCGCTGAGTGCTGTATCGAAAAGCCCTTCGATACAGACGACCTACTGATTCTCCTTGGGCTACAAGAGAACGCACTCTAGACTTTGGCGCAGAAAACTAAGAATAACGTTGGCCGAAGAGCGTTCTAGCGCGATCGACTGGTCATGCTATGTGCTCTCTATTAACCCGGGCCAATGGAACCAGACCACCACGCGCTGACCCTGGATTTCAACACCGACATACTGCTCCGAGAGGGCTGTCATGGCGGACTCGAGACCATAGGCCTCGGACACGAGGTCGGCGCAGATACTCAGCCCGAGGCCCCCGCCGCTGGTGCTGAATTCGGTATCAAAGACAGATGAAGCATCACTGAGACGGCGACTCAAATCCTCGGATACCAGATTCGATATTATGAAACGAACGTTAGTGTCATTACCTTCAGTGATTTCGCTGACATCAAAATCAACACGCTGATTCGCAGTATGCGTGCAGGCGTTGGATAGCATATTGTAAATCACGCGTTGGACCGTAGAAAACTCGAAGCAAATCTCAGCGAAGGCGATGTCGGTGTCGCTGCCAAAATTGATCTCAACCGCACCACTATCATTGCGTAGTCGCGCAGCACTCCATCGATCGCGTAGATAGGGAACACCATGGAGACCCCCACCCTGATCAAGTGCTCGCGCGGCATCGTCCAGACCATGTATCGCATTACGCATCATCTTGAGATGGTCCCCGGCCAGAAATTTTGTCGTCCTCCTGGGGTCCGGGTCACCCAGATCATCCTGAAGCATCCAAAGGAGTACGGTAAGGCTGCCGCCCAGCACGTCGTGCACAACACTCCGAATGCTGGCCGAGTACCGATCCTTTGCACCGCGGCTGATAGCGCCCTTCAGCTCACGGAGATGATCGCCGTATTGCTGCTCAATTGCTTGACCAGCTTCGTCAGGTCCTTCGGAGGACAGCGCCTCGTGAAGACCGGAAAGCTTGCGATAAAGCTTTTTAAGCAACGAAACATCTTCGCTCACAAAGTCCGTCAGGCCGCAACAACGCGACGCACCGTGGAAGCGGGAGGTTCGGTGGTTATCTAGTTTTAGGTTAGAAAATCCAGTGCTGTCTATTTCATTCATTTTAGATTTAGGGTTCCACAGGGACTTGCCTGTTGAAGTTCGTGGCAAGCAAAGGAGCGACGGACAGCACCGCGAATACCCAAAGACTGGCCCGCTGCTACGATTCAGCGGCCATTCTAACCAAGAATCTGTGGACACCCAATGGTCACCTCGGAGCAATCTGGAATGAATGAAGCCGATCCGATTCGAACTAGCTC
>JAOTYS010000195.1 GCA_029861795.1 Gammaproteobacteria bacterium
ATCGCTAGAGCGTGCAGCAACCGCTATAAAGGCAGCAGGATTGACCGATCGGATTACGCTCAAGCTTATTGAGCCAGGGCCTATTCCGCTATCGGATGATGCTTTCGACATTGTCGTCACCAAAGATGTGATCTGTCATATCCCCGACAAACAATCATTCTTTGCCGAAGTGTTTCGAGTTCTGCGCTCGGGGGGTATCTTCGCGAGCGGGGATTGGATCAGAGGCGAGGAAGGTTCCGGTACCCGTGTGTTCAATGACTGGGTGGAACAACTACGAGGTCTGAAGTTTCACTTCGAAACAGTACGTGCGTATGTCCAGGCGCTGGAGTCGGTGGGATTTACCCAGATAGAGTCACGCGATCATAGCGACTGGTCGGAACGGATCGCAAGGCAACAGCTTGAGGATGCATTAGGGCCCGCACGCGAGACAAGCATTCAGACTCTAGGAAAAGAAGGGTACAAAAAAAGAACTGCTCTGACTCGCGCTCGTTTGGAGGCGCTCAGTAATAGGGATCTTCAGCACTGGCATCTGCGCGCCAGTAAACCTTAAGTTTCATCGACAGTAGTCTATATACGGGAGAGAATAGCATCCGAGTGGTGGGAATGGTCGTCAAAGTCCAACCACTGAGTATGCGCTTCGTACAAGGGGGCATGAGTATGACCGAACAAACCTACATCGAGGTTCCACCGAAGTCTGGTCGCGCATTGGTGGTCAAGCGTGGCGACACCGTGCGAGTCACCGATATTGAAGGCTGCCAGGTGGCCGACTTCGTGTGCTTCAACGAGCACGACCACAAAGAATTTCTGTCGTCGGGGAAGACCCGGATGAACGCTTGGAAAGTCCGCATCTCCACCGGTGATGTGCTGTTCTCCAATCGGAACCGATCCATGTTTACCATTACAGCAGACACCGTGGGCGTGCACGATCTTCTGTTTCCGCCGTGCAACCGGTGGCTCTACCAGCACGTACTCGGCGCGCCCGGTAAGACCGGCTGCTTGGAGAATCTGAGCGAGGCATTGAAGACGCACGGCATAGAAGAGGACCAGGTCCCAGATCCGTTTAACCTCTTCATGAACACGAGCGTCGGTCCGGACAACAAGCTTCAGATCCATCTTCCCGAATCCAAAGCGGGCGACTACATCGAGCTAAAGGCAGAGATGGACTGTTTGATTGGTATTACCTCATGCGCGGAAGACGTGAGCACAGAGTGCAATGGCGGGAGATGCACACCCATTGGTGTAGAGACCCGTTGTTGAACTAAGTTGATCGATCGACTTTTGAGCTGATTGCGTTCAAAGTTATTGACCGGCGTCTCTGACAATCAATACCGTACAGGGCGCGTGGCGGGCAACTGCCTCGGCGACACTTCCAACAAGTGCGTGGGACAAACCGGATCTTCCGTGACTCCCCATAACAATGAGATCGGTTTTCGTCTCACTCGCCGCCTCTATGATTTTGACAGATGCCTTGCCGTGTTTGATCACCTTTTCGATATTGATAGGCTCCTTCACGTGACCGAGTAGTTCGCTCAGATTTTCATCTGCATTTTTCTCCATGCGTTCGGCAATTTCTTGGGGTGTCAGAACGAGAATCTGGTAATTGTCAAACCCGTGGAGGTGATCAACAACGTGAAGCAATTGCAATTGTGCATGGTAAGTGGAAGTCAGAAACACGGCGCTCTCTAACACCTTGCGGGAACTTTCAGAGAAATCCAAAGGGCATAAGATTCGATTGATGTTCATGCTTCTTCTCCTTGCCATTTTCTACTAGCTTGATTGGTCGCATGAGGCGGTGTTCGCTGTGGCACTATCCGATCCGACGAACCCGTGGATTCCGAGCAGTGGACCATTCATGACATAAATCGTCGAGATATCGCTCTAGCTCAGCCTCGGTAATTTCCACTGGTATCTGAATGTCTGTCGCCAGCCGTCGCTTGCCATCATCGTTTGAATAGAATGCCCGCCAGCCGTCTGTGCGCTTTTCCACGAGTACCTGCCGACCGAACACATCAAAATAATGTCGATGGCTTTTGTCATCGGTCATCTCGGAGCCCCTCACGCTCGAAGCAGCGTCCACACGCCGATAGCCATAAAACCAATACCCGCTGCCCAGCGGAGATACTCTTCTCTCACGTATTGGGAAACAAGTCCACCTGCTAGCACCCCAATACCCGATGCTAGAATAAGTGCCAACGAGGCGCCAAAGAAAATGGTGAGTTTATGGGCCTCTTTATCGGCGGCAAATAGTAGGGTGGCTAACTGTGTTTTGTCGCCAAGCTCTGCGAGAAATATAACGCCGAATACGGTAATGAGGAGCTTTAGATCCATAGGGATGATCCTGATTCTTGGGAATTGCTACCCACCTCCCTGACAGCTCGCCAACTCGGATCCCCGCCGAAGAAGATGGACACCTACACTGACTGACCAGACAACTATCAGCAACATGCTTGCCATGCTCGTAGTCTTATAATTCTGGCTCGTAACGCACTACTTCACAAAGACGGCCGCCCGTTACCTTTTGCGCCTTGCTGCGGAAAAAAGTACCAAGGATGCTATCGCTACAACTTATATCCTTGGCTTCGTTTTCATGATTCCAAGTCACATTAAGGTAATAAGTTTCATGGGCTTTACTAATGAGACGATGAGCCCGTGCAAGTCAGTATAATCATATATTCGCCAATCTCCGCATGCATCTGCCAGCCTTCGGCGTTATAATGCCCCCCGATTGGCGCCACGGAATGACGCTGCTCCGGACGCTCACAGCCAACGGTTATTCGTTCTAAAACTAGCCACAACCTGATCTTGCTCACCTATTCGAAGAACGCGTGGCGTCCTGGGCGCCTCGCCGACGAAGCACCTAAGTGATTTCGTACTTGGGGGCCCGCCAGCCTGTCCCGCACGGTTTCCCCGACTTGCTCCGGAGCCATCACACCAACACTAAGACACTTTCGCCCAAGGAGGTTACTCGATAATGAGCTTATCGCACGTCGCTCAAACAACTCCCGTGACGCCACATTGCCACGCCAAAGAGGATCTGCAAGCCCGCTACCGCGGCGTTCGCCAGGACACGGAAGACCTGTGCCGCCCGCTCGCAACCGAAGACTACTGTATCCAGACCGAGCCTTTTGTCAGCCCGACGAAATGGCACATCGCTCACATAAGCTGGTTTTTCGAAGCCTTTGTGCTGAAGCACTTCGAGCCCGCGTACCGCGAATTCGATCCGCGTTTCGACTATTTATTCAATTCGTACTACGTCACGCACAGCGAGCCTTATCCTCGTCCTGAACGCGGTCTGCTATCACGGCCAACCGTTGATGAGATTTACCGCTACCGCGCGCATGTCGACGACGCCATTCTCGAGTTGATCGATTCCGCTGATGACGATTTGTGGCAAGCGTTATCGGATCGTGTGATCCTCGGGCTCAATCATGAGCAGCAGCATCAAGAGCTGATGCTCACCGACATCAAGCATGTCTTCGCGCGCAATCCCTTGCGCCCTGCTTATCGCGAAATCAACACAATGACGGAAAGCGAAAGCAACCCCATGCGTTGGATCGAGTTTGACGGCGGTGTGCGCGACATCGGTCATGACGACGATGATGATTTTTGCTTCGATAGCGAAACACCACGACATCACGTCCTGACAAACGACCACGTACTCGCCTCGCGGCTCGTAACCAACGGTGAGTACATCGAGTTCATCGAGGCCGGCGGATATGGTGAGCCGGATCACTGGCTCTCCGATGGCTGGTCTAGCGTATGTCAGCATAAATGGGAAGCGCCGTCGTACTGGGAGCGGCAAGACAGCAATTGGTGGCAAATGACCCTGGGGGGCATGCGCCGGCTCAACGAACACGAACCAGTCTGCCACGTCAGCTTCTACGAAGCCGACGCCTACGCGCGCTGGGCCGGCAGGCGCTTGCCAACGGAAGCAGAGCTCGAACTGATCGCGGTCGGTAAAGAGATCGAAGGCAATCTGCGCGAAGCGGATCGGTTACACCCGACGGCAGCGCCTTCCGGCGATGGCCTCGTGCAGGTTTACGGCGACGTATGGGAATGGACCCAAAGTCCGTATGCGCCCTATCCAGGGTTTGTGTCGCTCGACGGTTCGCTGGGCGAATACAACGGCAAGTTCATGTGCAATCAAATGGTTTTGCGCGGCGGCTCCTGCGTCACACCGCGCTCGCACATGCGCGCGACTTATCGCAACTTTTTCTATCCGCCGGATCGCTGGCAGTTCACCGGCATTCGCCTGGCGGGTGACTTCTGAATCTCCGGTACCTCAACGATTTTATGCCCTCTGCTGGAGACTCCACAGCACACACTAATGCCGCTACCATCTGCGCAAGCGTAACAAGTCCTAGACGTAACGCACCGTCACGCGTCAGAGGCAGCTGTCTTAGCAATGTATACACCGGTTTCAACAGGTACGGCCAGCGATGCCCTGGGCCCAATACGTACTACGGTCGAAGGATAGTAGCGTTGAGACGACTGGTGCTAACAATAGCCTCTCCATGTTGGCGTGCAGCGATATAAGCGCGCATGACCGGTGCGGGTTGCGCCGCACTCACGTAGACAAGCTGCCGCACCGCAGCGCTTACCCCGGCGCGCGCCGCAGCCTCGATTGACGCCAGATCGACTTCGCGAAACTGACGAACTTTACTTGGGTTCGGGAGCCGGGTCCCTGCCAAGTGGACAAGGGTTGCCGCAGGCGGAATCGCTGACGTGAAGCTTTCCGCATCCAACGCATCACCGTAAACCGCCACCGTACCTGTCGGAATTCTTGTTTCAGATCGGCGTCGCACAAGTGCGCGCACTTTGTGTCCTCGAGCTAGCAACTCGGTGATGAGCGGGGGTCCGATATAGCCGGTTCCGCCCGTGACAAAGACCTCTTGCACGACTTACGCAGCGTCCACTAATTCGCGTAGACGTGCGATATGCTCTGGACCTATTTCGCAACACCCTCCGACCACTCGTGCGCCCTCGGACAGCCATTTACTCACGTGAACGGCGTACTCGTCAGGACCCAAATCGCGTCTCCTGCCGGGAAGGGAATCGGGTGTTTCGTAACGCCAGTCCTCCGGAATGAGGTCAAATCCGTTTGCATAGCCACCTACCGGGACCGTAGACAGTGCAACCAGTTGCGGGATGGCGGCAGTGACGCTCTCCGGAGCACAACAGTTGACCAGATATCCAGCAATCGGGAGGTGTGAGACGTTCGAAGCGACCTCTGCCAATGATTCTCCGCTTCGTACCACCGCGGACCCATCGTCTCTCAACGTCCATGAGATCAACACCGGTTTACCCGTTGACACAGCCGCCGCAGCCGCCGCCTTTGACTCCTCTGCGCTTGACATTGTTTCGCATAAGAATAGATCCACGTACGGTGCCAACACTTCAGCCTGTTCCCTGTAGTGAGGTTCGATTTCGTGAAAATCTGCGATCAAATCGGGTCGGTAACTGCCCCGTAGCGGGGGTAAGGAACCGGCAATCAACGCGTCACGGCCGATTGCCTCACGCGCCTTTTGGGCGAGCAGTCCAGCCAGTTGATTGAGCTCTACGAATCGCTCTCCGTATCCTTCGGGCTCTAGTCTCTCTCTGATAGCGGCGTAGGTGTTGGTGGTAATGATGTCGGCCCCAGCACGCAGGTAATCCTCATGCACAGCCTGTACGACCGCCGGCGCAGTGACAAGTGCGTCTGCAGACCACAAAGAATTTACTCCGCGCCGGATAAGTTCCTGGCCCATACCGCCATCTAACAGCACAATCCCCTCAGGTAGCGAAGCAGCAACTCCGTCAATCATCAGATTATTCCTACAGATTTGCGCTTCATATTGTTCGACCAAATGATTCAGACGTTACTTGCACTTGTACATCTTCTCCATGTCTTTGACTGATTTCGCGACTAGCTGCCGGAGCACGTGCTGGTCAATGTCGTCCAGATTCTTGACGTATAAACACGACTTGCCCGTTTTATATTTCCCCAGCTGTTTCATCAGTGTCTTGTACCGTCCAAAACCAGGCATAATGTAAATCGTCAGGTTCTGCTTTCGAGGAGAGAATCCTGTGACGAACCAATCTCCTTCTCGGCCGCTATCATATTTGTAATGATAGCTCCCGAAACCGACCATGGTGGCCCCCCACATCGTTGGTCTCTTGCCAGTAATCTCTTTCATCAAAGTCATGAGTTCGCGACAATCAAGGCGCTTGTTGTCATCTTCAATCCCTTTGAGAAAGGCTGAGACGCTTGTATTGTTTTGTTTAGTTTTCAGCTCTGCCACGAATCTATTCCGTAAAATTTGGAAGAGAAACGAGTTTTACCCGAGCGTGAGCTCGCTACGACACTTTCCGAGCAATCAGCTCGACCGGTGCAACCCGACCGGCGGAAACGTTTTCGATCATGTTCTGCACTTTGGTGACTGCGCTATCACCCATCAGGATGTGAAGCCCTAGTGGAGGCGGGCCGTTTGTTGCCGCTGCCTTGGCACGCAGTTGTTCAAAGAAGGCAAGCGCAAAATCGCGCCGGTTACGTTCTGCGGTGATCGCGAATCCGGCATGTTGCAGTGCCTGCTTGTATTGTTCTGGGCTCGCCACGGCACTTGCGTCGGAGGTTGTGGCCCAAGGCACCGGATAGGTTAGCTCTCCGTCTCCAACTCTCATCACATCGTAAACCCCGAAAGAGGTACCGGGACGCAATACCCGGTAGACCTCTGAATAGAGGCCGGCCTTATCTTCGATATTCATGCCTACGTGCATCATGTAACCCCCATCGAATGCGCTGTCCTCAAAGGGCATGGAAAGAGCGCTACCTTGACGTAGAGTGATCCGATCATCGAGCCTGAGCCAGGCACAAAGTGCCTGACCCGTATCGACATACTCGGCTGTTAGATCAATTCCGGTGACGCGACTTCGATAACGGCTCGCAACAAACCGCGAAGCGCCGCCAAGACCGCATCCGACATCGAGCACGTGATCTGCTTCGGACAAGTTGAGTTGGTCCAGAAAGTCCTCGGACGCCTGGCGCCCACCGATATGAAACTCATCTACGGGCGCGAGGTCATCGATGGTTACGGAATCCGGTGTCTTGCCAAGCGCAGCAATCCCGGCATAGATCGCACCGAGTAAGTCGCCGTGGGTATAGTGCTCTGTTAATTTTTCATGGCCTGACATCGTTCACCTCCATGCACAACCTGCAACCAGCGAGAAGAATCAGGAACAGATCGACGATTGTCCCATAAAGCTGTCATTCCCGCCCCCGATCGGAGCCTGTCCTCGCGAAAGCGGGGATCGAGGGCAGGCTCCAGCGGGAATCCAGGTAATTCAGACGCTCAATCTTAGTTGCTTCGGTGGATGCCCTAGTCAACGCCGTCTGGATTTTTGATAGGCCTCATCGACCCGATCGATATCGGCTTGAACTTGTTTGCGACTTCGTTCGTAGATGATCTCCCGTCCCATCACGCTGCCAGCGTATGCCAGCCCAGTGCGCGTCGGAGTCAATTCGCACCTAACGTTGTGGACACCTTCACCGATCACAACCTCTATACGATCAGCTCTCTTGCTAAGAAGCACCACCTCCATGGTTTGTCCACTTTGGGTTGCGCGTACCGTAATTTTCTCGTATTCCATGAAATCGTTAGCTCTAGTTCACAGTGATTATTGCTGCTCCACACCCTTGATCGATCCTAGGTCCATGATCCATTTTTGGGCCGAGCGAGTCCAGTATTGTGTGCTTGGGCGAAGTTCGTTGCGCTGGCGTGCGGTGCCAACGCGAATACCAAGGGATTTCGGGCCATCCCCAACGGATGTGGAATAGATCTGGGCGCCGCATTCAGGACAGAACGTTTGCTCCCGCTCATTACCGCTTTCAGCGACTTTGATATAGATCTTCGGTCGTCCGGTAAGAAACTCAAAAGCGTTGTCCGCACCAAACACGACTGTGCGAAAGGCAGATCCCGATAGGGTTTGGCAATCCGTGCAGTGACACACCACAACTTCGTTCGGATCAACCTCAGCCTGATAGGTGATATAGCCGCAGTGGCAACCACCGTCGATTTTCATGTTTCACCTCCATGAATTTAGTCCAGATTACCCGAATTGTTGGTTTGCTTCGTTATATGACACATCATCAGTGCGCTCGAAAAAGAGCGGATGTTTTACGAGATCGCTGAAGAATAGAAACGGGTTACGCATAGCTTGAGCG
>JAOTYS010000196.1 GCA_029861795.1 Gammaproteobacteria bacterium
GCGCCCGCTAGCATATCAATTACCTTGGTTGCGATGTCTATTTGGACGAATAGCACGCGTAATGCGGAGCAACGTTGGCCCGCGCTCTGAAAGGCGGAGGCCAACACGTCTACCACGACTTGTTCAGGTAACGCGGAAGAGTCCACGATCATGGTGTTCTGACCCCCTGTCTCGGCGATCAACGGCACGATGGGCCCCGATTTCGCGGCCAGAGCGATTTGAATACGTTTCGCAGTTTCAGTGGAGCCGGTAAACACTACTCCAGCAGTGCGCGCATCGTTCACCAACGCCGCACCCACGGTAGCGCCGTCGCCGGGTAGCAGATGTAGCACATCGGCGGGGATGCCGGCCGCGTGGAATAGCTGAGCTGCGCGCGCAGCCATTAGGGGTGTCTGCTCGGCGGGTTTCGCAACCACAGCGTTCCCCGCTGCCAGCGCAGCCGCGATCTGGCCTGTAAAGATGGCAAGCGGGAAATTCCAAGGGCTAATACATACAAAAACACCGCGACTGTGCAAAGAGATTTGATTACTCTCTCCGGTCGGGCCGGGTAGTGCAACGGGTGCGGCGAAATCAGCGCGTGTCTTGGCCGCATAGTAACGACAGAAATCAACGGCCTCGCGAACCTCCGACAGCGCATCTGGAATGGTCTTGCCGGCTTCGCGCACCGCGATTGCCATCAGCGCTGGCAAGTCGGCTTCCATCGCGGCGGCGACACGCTCTAAGCACTCTGCGCGTAGGCTGGGTTCAGCCCTGTCCCAGCGCTCGGCCGCTTGGGACGCGCGTCCCATGGCCAGCTCAACCTGTTCAAGGGAGGCCTCTGAGATCTGCCCAATGTTTTCAGTGGTGTCCGCTGGATTGTAAGCGGCCCGAAGCTCTCCGTCGCGAATGACACCCCCGATTATTGGTCTAGCTTCCCAGGATTCGGCGCTATGAGTCCTCATCGCTTCGGCCAAGGGGTTAAGTTGTTTGATATCGCTTAGATCAACCCCGTAGGAGTTTTGTCGCTCAGGCTCATAAAGTAAAACTGGCAATGGAATGCGAGGATGGGGTTTGGTGTGGAGGCGCCGAGTCTTCACCAGCGGATCGGCAATGATCTCGCTGATGGGTGAGTGCTCATCCACGATTCGATTAACGAAAGATGTGTTGGCGCCATTTTCCAGTAACCGTCTGACTAGATAGGCGAGCAAGTCCTCGTGACTACCAACCGGTGCATAGATGCGACAGCGCAAATCGAATTGACCGGCCCCCACTACTTGCTCGTATAGGGCTTCCCCCATACCGTGCAGGCGCTGAAATTCGAGATCTGTATACTTGCCCGCCATTTCCAGCACCGCAGCCAGAGTGTGTGCATTGTGTGTAGCGAACTGCGGATAAAAAACGTCAGTGTTTTGCAACAAGTGATGTGCGCAGGCTAGGTAGGAGACATCGGTCGACGATTTTCGAGTGAACACTGGGTAGCCATCCAGCCCGCGTTCTTGGGCCCGTTTGATTTCAGTGTCCCAGTATGCGCCTTTTACCAGCCGAATCATCAATCGACGCTGGTGACGTCTTGCCACATCTGTGAGCCATTCTAGCGTGGGCAGAGCGCGTTTTTGATATGCTTGCACCGCCAATCCAAGCCCGTTCCAATGCGATAGCTTCGAGTCTGCGCATAACGCTTCGAACACATCCAGCGAGGGTTCCAGCCGATCGGCTTCCTCGGCGTCGATGGTGAGGCCGATATCCTCTTGCTTCGCGTGCAGCGCCAAGCGGAGTATTCGCGACACCAACTCTGAGATCACGCGGGCGCCCTGGGCAAACTCGTATCGGGGGTGTAGCGCTGACAGCTTTACCGAGATTCCAGGTCCTTGGATTGGCCCTCGCTCTGCGCCAAACTTGGCAATGGCGCTGATAGCATCATCATAGGCCTCACAATAGCGGTTGGCGTCCAGGTCCGTATGTGCGGCCTCGCCCAGCATGTCAAAAGAATGCAGATAGCCCTGTTCCTCGTCCTCGCGAGCTCGGTCTAACGCCTCTTTCATACTGCGACCCATGACAAATTGTCGACCCAGGATGCGCATTGCCTGGGTGACTGACTGACGGATCACCGGTTCACCCGCACGCCCCACCAGACGGCTGAACACGGACCTGGCCCGTTCTCCCTGAAACTCCTTGAGATTCACGATTTTGCCGGTCAACATCAAGGCCCAGGTTGATGCGTTCACGAACAGAGAATCGCTCTGGCCGAGATGCTGCTCCCAGTCTGCGGAACCCAGCTTGTCACGAATCAAGCGATCAGCGGTCTCTGCATCTGGCACTCGCAGCAAGGCTTCGGCGAGACACATCAATATCACTCCTTCTTCGCTGGAAAGCCCATATTCATGCAGAAACGCATCGAGTCCTCCTTTTCCAACACGTTGTTTGCGCACCTCTACGACAAAGCGACGCGCCGTGTCAGCGATACGGTCAAGCGCTTCCGCCGACAACTCAATATGATCCAGTAGTGCGTTAATGACCTCGGATTCGTCCGCCCGATAGCATTCGGCGATCGCTGCTCGCAATGGTGGCAGTTTCGGTAGGGGGTGTTTGAAAATCATTACCTATCGAGCTTGGCAGCACCTTTATCAATGGTCAATCATATGCTCATTACGAGCTGGGTAATGAGTCTTGGTAGGCCTTAATCAACTTCACGATATGGGTGTGGCCATGTTCTTTAGCGACTTGCAGGGCCGTTTTGCGCCAATGGTTGAGACGCGCAACCTCCGGCTTGTGTTGCAGTAAAAGCTTGACTGCGTCGTACTGGCCAGCACGTGCTGCCGTCATCAAAGGTGTGATCTCTCCCAGCTTCAGCGCATTTACGTTAGCGCCTGCTTCAAGCAGGCGGCGCATGATTCTGGTATAACCCAGTGCCGCTGCATGATGCAAAGGCGTGTTGGCGTGAATATCCCGGGCATTTGGGTCTACGCCCTCGGTAATGATGTCGTTCAGCACATAGTAGCGGCGGTAGATGGAGGCCGCGTGCAAAGGCGTATAGGCATTGAGACCTTTGACTTCCAAGTCAGCCCCGGAACGAATCAGAGATAGAACGACAGTTCGGTGGCCAAAGGCAGCCGCGCGCACTAGTGCCAAACGACCGTCACTACTCGGCGCATCTGGATCAAAGCCACTCCTAAGAAACAAGTTCACCAGTTTCACGTTACCAGACGCGGCGGCGTCCATAAACGCGTCCGCTGAATAATCGATACCGCGTTCGGCAATTTCTGAACGAGGGTCACTGGTTGCAACATCACATCCTTGCAACGCCAGGACGGCTACAAGGATTCCTGTGATCGCGGTCAGGATTCGCATCGACAGCATTAGGGTGGATAGCTTGGGGCTCGTATCGGGACCCCGGTGTTCATCACTGCCTCATAAAACTCCAAAGCACGATATGACTCACTTTGTGCCGCGAAGGGGCTGGCGTTTACTTGGATGTTGCATTGCGCATAGCGTCTATGTAGCGTGCCCCAGAGATTGTCTTGTTCTCCCCAAGACAATCCATAAGTCGGATAGCCAACTCCATGACCCACGCCGGCGCTCAGCATCTGACCACGCAGTCTGGCGCCGGCATTATGGACATGACAGTCGGCGCAGGAGAGATTCAACTGGCCTCGTTTCGCCCAGTACAAGTGTTTGCCTAGCTCATAGGCGGCGATAGCTCCGGAATCATCAACTTCCACTGCCATTGGCTGTCCATTGAACTGTTCTTTAAACGCAGCGGCTAGCATTGCAATTTTGCCGTGCATGAGGTCATCAATTGGCTCTTCGCCGTTGTCGGCCAGACACTCGTTAATATCTAATTCAACGCTACGTATCTGTCGGCCGATGTTGTCATAGTAAGGATATTTTGTAGCGGGCGGGTTCTTCGCAAAACACTCACGCAAAGTTTCACTACTCTTTAGCGGTTGGCTCCATAAGCTGCGTGCGGATTCCATATCCGACTCATACGAAGAACGATCTAATGTGAATGTTGAATTAGCTGCTGCACTAGGTAGAAAACCTGGCAGTGCCCTCACTCCGTCTGCATATGCGTCCAACGAAAGCCCAGGGAAGCGCTGCATGAAGTACTGTTGAAATTCATTGATGTCCCGCTGCGGATCTGCTTGTAGTGGAGGGACTGCGCCACACAGCACAACGACAAAGGTCAACCCACGAGTGGCAAGTAATGCACATCGAGCGAAAACACAATAAGCTCGATGATTCGTCGCTTCCATAACGTGAATCGGTAGGAAAGCCGGTCCTAAATCGTTAGTAGAAACTCAACCAGCAGGTCTATCTCGGCCTCGCTTAGTATTCTGTGTCTTCCGTAAGGAGGCATAACTGATTGTGGGTTACCCATACTCGGATCCCATATTTGCGCGCGCAATTTTGCTTTATCCGGAAACCTTTCTCTTATAGATGTGAGTTCAGGGCCCAGATTGCCTCCCCGGATAAATCCTTCAGGTCGGTTCTCGATCCCGATTCGGTGACACGCAAGGCAGTTACCCTTGTGTTTCTGGATCGCGATACACCAGCCAAGCACAGGCGTTTCCGCGGTTGGGATGCGACCACATTGGTCCTCAGACGGTAGCGTATCTTGAGCTCGTACAGGCAATGCCCAGATGCTTATTAGCAATGCCGCGGCAAGCATATCACGCCACACACTGTTTTGCCCCATGGATGTTTCGAGTCCTAACTAACTTCGTCTGTTCGTGCTCTGCTGACTCGGGACTCGCTAGACCAACCGTCATTATGCAACTAGCGAAGCATCGCGTGCGATCACAATGCCACTCAACTCTCGTCATACAAGGTAGCTTCTGCTTCGATTTCCCTGATTCTTGCTTCCGCGCTTGCCTTCGCATAAAAACTATCGCCCGCATATCCCAAAGCGGTTCGTAGTTCTTCAAGTGCGTGCTTGGTGTCTGCGTTTAGATAGTGAAATTCGGCCAGCGCCTGGTGTGCTTCGAACAAGGCTCCGATATCGCCCTCGGCGCGCGCCAGCATTTCATACAGTTCCGGATTCTTGGGGTCTTTGCGTATGGCCTTGCGCAGCAGAGTTTTAGCTTTTGCTGAGTATCCCGTGCGCACCAAGGAGGAAGCATAGTAATGTTGCAGCAGATCACTAGATGGGAAGCGCTCCACTGCGTCTGAATAGACATCCAACGCTGCCTCGAATTCGCCAGCGGCCATTTCGTTCTCAGCCTGGGCAATGAAATACGTCACCTGATCTGGATGCTTTGCTACTAGGGCTTGGAGTTCCTTCCTAGCAGCGTCGAACCGTCGCCCCGAAGTATTTGAGAGTGCCTGAGCGTATCGCTCTAAGTCCGAGTCGTGGTCGGTGGGTTCAATCTCTGTGATTGTTGATGAGCTTGATCTTTGGGAAAACAATGCACGTATTTTTGCCTTCACGTGGAGAAAATCGTCATCTGAGTTTTGCGGCGCCGGAGGGTAGGACTCTGCCCGCGCTTGGCTCTCAGCTATGCGCTTATAGGTCAGCGGGTGGGTGCGGAGATATTCTGGCACATCTGATTCATAGATACGACTCCACCTCTGCATGCGCTCAAAGAATACCGGCATGGCACCGGGGTCCAGATTGGCGCGGGCCAGGGTACGGATGCCCAAGGCGTCTGCTTCTTCTTCGAAATCGCGAGTATAGGCGAGTTGCCTCTCGATAATGGCTGCATTTGTGGCCGCAAGGGCGGCTGTTCCAGCGTCACCACCCAAGAGTATGGCTGCGGCAATGGCTGCCATAGCGGGCACGGTCTGCTCTTTGGAACGCGCCAGCATTCTGGGCAGGTGACGCTGGCTGATGTGCGCGATCTCGTGAGATAGCACTGCCGCGAGTTCGCTTTCATGCTCTGTCGCCAGAATTAGTCCGGTATGCACCGCGATATGCCCCCCAGGTACCGCAAAGGCGTTGAGCTGTGAGTCTTGGATAACATAGAACCTAAACTGCATTTGCGGTGTGTCACTGTGTGCCACAAGCTTTTCCCCCAGGCTGGTCACATAGGCGTTGAGCTCGGGGTCGCGAACAAAAGGTAATTGCTCGCGCGCTTCGCGAAGGAATTGTCTTCCGATCTTCTGTTCATCAATGGCGGAGATAACGCTTGCCGATTCATCACCGAGATCGGGCAAATCATCGGCGAGCGCGGCCGCGCAAATACTCCCCAGAAGAACCGGCACAATGACCATAGTTAAGAGCCGCCTAATGATGGTGAGGAACGGAGTATCTCGAATGATGATAGCCACGCTCATCGGGTAGAAAGTTTGTTGCGGCACACTGAAGCGAACAGCAATAACACTTTGGAGCTCCTCGGCCTGTTGGGGATATATCTCTGGACACATATGCTCGTGCCAAGTTCCTGGGCACTCCTATGGATCTCGGCGAATTCAGTATATTCTAATGGATAATTACCAATCCACGTAACCTAATGACTTACAAAAAGGTCGCTTGTCAGGCTGTGGAATTACGCTCAGCGGGATCTGGGTTCGTCTGAAATGAAGTTCAGTATTCTTGTTAACGAGGGCCCGTACACGCACCAGGCGTCGGACAGCGCGTTTCACTTTGCTGCGGCGGCGCTCGCCAAAGGGCATGACGTGGTGCGTGTCTTCTTCTATCACGATGGGGTTAATAACGGCACGCGCCTAAGCGCACCGCCGCAGGATGACCGCCATATCGTCAACCGCTGGACCGAACTTGCCAAAACCCACGATCTGGATTTGGTGTTGTGCGTGGCTGCGGCGCAGAGACGCGGAGTTTTGGACACAAACGAAGCGCGGCGTCACGGCAAAGATGTCGATAATGTGGCTCACGGGTTCCGCATTTCCGGCCTTGGTCAGCTCATCGAGGCGGGTCTGCAGGCTGACTGCCTGATTTCGTTTGGTGATTGAACCTTGCCACACGGCTCTGACACCGGTGAAACTAGGAAGAAGTTCATGTGCATCAATAGGCGAGCACCCCACGGAACGGTGTATGCGTTGGAGGGTCTGGAAGTTGTGCTTGTCGCTGCGGCATTTCAGCAAGATGTCAGCATCGCTTTTGTGGATGACGGCATTTATCAGCTCAAAACTGGGCAGAACGCTGAGGGCTTAGGAGTGAAGATTTTCGCGCCCGCTTTTCGCGTCCTGAAACATTACGACATCACCAACGTGTTTGTGGAACGGGAGTCATTGGGGAAGCGCGGATTGACGCCAGATGACTTGCTTATCGAGGCACAAGTGCTGGATAGAGACATGCTAGTCGATCTCATCGAGCAGCAGGATGTGATACTAAATTTCTGATGCTCCATACGGTTAACAAATCGCCATCCGAAAAGAATAGCCTGGATACATGCTTTCGCCTGGCCAAACCCGGCAGCGCGATACTGCTTATCGAAGATGGCGTGTACGCTGCTATGAGCGGCACTAGTGCGGAACAGAAGATGCGAGATGCGACGTCTCGGTATGATGTTTATGTGCTTGAGCCCGATCTAAAGCTCCGCGGATTAGACCATGATCGTATCGTTGAGGGGATTAAGATTGTTGGATACGATGACTTCGTAGACTTGGCGGTAAAACATAGAAGAGTACAGAGTTGGTTATAATGTTGTCTAAACATTGGCACTTTGTGCGTTGACCCACACACATTCGCAATCCGACGACTTGGAATCCACAGCCATGTCTATAGATGTAAATGGTAAGTCCATAGACACTGATGAGGAAGGATATCTCAAAAACCTCTCTGACTGGAGTTCAGAGGTGTGTGAAAAAATGGCCAGTGTCGATAGTTGCCCACTCACTGCTAATCATTGGGAAGTGATTCAGTTTCTCCGCGAGTACTACGAGGAATATCAGGTGGCTCCAGCCATCCGTATTTTAGTTAAGGCCATCGGGCGAAAGCTCGGTAAGGATAAGGCCAACACCAAATACCTATACGAGTTGTTCCCCTACGGGCCGGCAAAACAGGCATGTAGGTATGCGGGGTTGCCAAAACCAACGAACTGCATTTGACAGTCAGTCGTAATGAGTTTGAGTCTCATTGCATGAGCTTGCTCCGGAGCGTTTTTGTATCCGATGGTGCGCCGTTGCTTATTCACGACGCCGTGCCCGCGAGAGACGTTCTGAAGGATCCGGGTAGGCAAATCGGAAGTCCACGGGCCGTCCTATGTGTCTCGGCTCATTGGGACACAACAACCGCGACCATTAGTGGCGCAA
>JAOTYS010000198.1 GCA_029861795.1 Gammaproteobacteria bacterium
GCCCGCGCTGCTGGCGCTCAGTGTCTCAGCAAATGACTCCATCTCAGGCTTGATCTCCAGCGCGAATTGTCGCGCGAATTCCTCGACTGCCTTGGGAGAGCCCATGACGGCAAGCTCACTTCCAGTTCGGATCTCGGTGTTCCCGGCAGGTTCCACATAGATCTTTTGGCCATTACGAATCGCGATGATCCAACCGGCCCGTCCCTTACCCTCCACATCGCCGAGGGTGCCCCCCGCTAAAGGACTATCCGCAGTAACACGCAACTCATAAACAACACCCTCGATACCATATAAATTCTCGAAATATTGCAAAGTGCTGCCGGACTCTGCTGCTTTGCCTGTCACGGTAGGCAAGACCCAGTGCCCAAACACCACAAAATAGCCGACCCCGGCGGCCACTAACGCGATACCCACCGGTGTGACCGCAAACATATCAAACGTCTGCATGGTCTCCGCGCCGGACGGCAAAGACCGATTAGAGCTCAGGATTAGGTCGTTCAGAAGAATTAACGGGCTTGAGCCAATCATGGTCAACGTGCCACCGAGAATGGCGCAAAATCCCATTGGCATTAACAACCGAGACAAGGGCAGATCCACCCGTTTTGAGATCCGTGCCGCCACCGGGAGAAACAAGGCGGCGGCTCCGACATTTTGCATAAAACTTGATATTGCCGCGACGGTGCCAGACAAGGCCGCGATGATCCGACTCTCAGTACGCCCAGCGTATTGAAGAATCCTTGCGGCGACCTGGTTCATCACCCCGGTCTTGTCCAGGCCTGCTCCGATGATCATCACCGCGATAATGGAAATCACCGCATTACTGGCAAAACCATTGAACAAATCAGTGGGGGGGATCAACCCTGGGTACCCCGGGACCAAGCTTGTCAGACCGAGCAACACCATGATCAGCACGGCCGCTACATCCACTCGCACCACATCGAACGCGAACAAGTAAAGGGCCAGACCAAGGATCGCCATCACAGCGATCATCTCCGTGGTCAGTGCGAGGGGTTCCGTCAATGTTGCTCTCTATTGTCGTTATTCTTTATAAAATTCAAGTAAGTATATAGGTAATCATATGTTTTTAATTATATCATAGCTGACTGTGACTCCCACGCGAGATGCCCCTGGGTAGAGCTATTCACGGCTTTTATTGACCATGACCACGAATGCCAAGATAAGGCCTTTGCGCCCCGCGGTGGTGACAGTGGGCGATGAGCTGGTACTAGGCGAGAAACACAATGGTAATCAAATGTGGTTGTTGCAGACTTTGTGGAAACTCAATCAGCCCGCGCGAGTGAGTGTTAGCCTGCCCGATGATGTCGACAGCATCGCCCGCTGGGTAGCCTATCTGGTGAACGAGAATTATTTCCCCATATTGGTATCGGGGGGAATCGGAGGTACCCACGACGACTGCACCCGCGAGGGTATCGCCAAGGGTCTAGATGTTCCCATCACACGTCATGATGAGTGCCATCGAATATTGGAGGACAGATACGGGGTAAACTTCACGCCCCAACGACAACGCATGGCGCTGTTACCCCAAGGCTGTGAGCTGATCGACAACGCCATCGGCGCCCCGGGCTTTAGCCTACGAGGTGTATATGCGTTCCCAGGCTTCCCGAACATGCTGCAGCCCATGGCGAACGCGGTGCTGACGCGTGTTTTTCCTGATCTGAGCGCATCCGTATGGATCACCCGCGAAGCTGTACTCGCCACTGCAGAGGGAAATATCGCAGAAGCGGTGGAAGCCTTTGGTCAGACTTACACCCAAGCCCGTGTTGGTATCTACCCTAGCGCGGAACGCTTCGGCCGACAGGTTACCGTCAGAATCAGGGTACCCCCCAACAGTGAATCGGTTTTGAACGCCTTTGACGAGCTCGTCAAAACGCTAGAGAACGAAATCAAATGAAGACAGGCGGCAGGAGGCTGGCAACAGCTTGGTGCATCAATAGCAAGGAGGAAACATGCAACGCTCTGCGACCTGCAAAGTCTGTGCGGTGAACTCAGCGATCACAATCAAGGCGGTGATGGCGCTGGCGACAATCACGGTGTAGCGTGTGCCACGGCGGACCATTTGACGGGTGCTGGGGAGCTGCGGCACACCCAGAGCATTCTTATCGAGCTTTTCCATGCGATCAAGCCGACACACCAGTCGGGCGAAGTGGCGTACCCAAGATGGAACCAGCTCACGGAACATATAGGCCGCATATATCGGCTCCATAACCTGCTCATCAGCAAAGCTACCGTGCCATCGGAGATAGGCCAGCTGAAAGAAATGATACTCCGTGATATCCAGTAGGGCCGAGGCATCCAGCACCTGCGCGATATCAGTACCAATGTTTTCGTCAAACGGCATAGCTGCGGCCCCAGGATAATGCCAATAACGACACAATCATTATAGTCTACCGTGCTCGATCCGGGGCGGTGACAGTGAATCCACCAACAAGACCCTTCGGACTACCATCTCAACTGCAATAACAACCTGAACTGGTCCTATCTCCCGCACCCCCAGGTCACTCGTCGGTCACACAGCCGTCGCTCGCGTTCCTCACATTCTTGATGTATTTGTACAGCGTGCCTCGCTCGACTTTGTAAGGCGGCATAGTCCAACCGGCCCGCCGTCGGGACAACTCTGCTGTACTCAGATCTAGGTGCAAAGTGTTGTTACCGGCGTCTATGGTGATGGTGTCACCATCTTGAACCAAAGCAATGGGCCCACCCTCCTGGGCTTCGGGTACCACGTGCCCGACGATAAAGCCATGGGAGCCGCCAGAAAAACGCCCGTCGGTGATCAATGCCACATGTTCTCCCAAGCCTGCGCCCACAATAGCGGAAGTGGGAGTCAACATCTCAGGCATCCCTGGCCCGCCTTTTGGGCCTTCGTAGCGAATCACTATCACGTCGCCCTTTTCAATCTCACCTCGCTCTAGCGCAGCCAACATGTCCTCTTCAGAGTCATAGACCCGCGAGGGGCCGGAAAATCTCTCACCCTCCTTACCGGTAATCTTTGCAACAGCCCCTCCCGGCGCTAGATTACCCGTCAGGATTTGGATGTGACTGGTGGCCTTAATCGGGTCGCTTAATGGACGCAGTACCGATTGACCTGCGTCGAGGGGGGTTACGGTCTCAAGGTTCTTTGCGATGGTCTTGCCCGTGACTGTAAGACAATCACCATTGATGAGATCATGTTCCAGCAAATATTTCATCACCCCAGGAATCCCTCCTACCTTGTGCAAATCCTCCATCACATACTTGCCACTGGGTTTTAGATTCGCCAGATAAGGTGTGCGCTTACTCACCTGCTGAAAATCATCGATGGTCAGCTCGATACCAACAGACCGGGCGATGGCAATCAGGTGGAGCACCGCATTGGTAGAGCCACCCAACACCGATACCAACACCATTGCGTTATCGAAGGCCTCACGGGTCATGATGTCACTGGGCTTGATGTCGTTTTCAAGTAGATTGCGAATCGCCTTTCCCGCATCGATGCACTCGTTAAGCTTCTGCCGATCCACCGCCGGGGTCGATGCGCTGTACGGCAGTGACATGCCCATTGCTTCGATTGCGCTCGCCATGGTGTTCGCCGTATACATGCCGCCACAGGCACCGGCACCCGGACAAGCATGCTTCACAATATCCTGACGTGTCGCATCGTCAATCTTTTTCGCGATAAATTCTCCATAGCTCTGAAACGCGGACACAATATCTAGAGTGCGGCCACCTGAGTGGCCGGGTTTGATCGTCCCACCATAGACCATCAGCGCAGGTCGGTTGAGTCGGCCCATTGCCATCAAACAACCCGGCATGTTTTTGTCACAACCAGGGATCGAAATATTGGCGTCGTACCACTGGGCCCGCATAACCGTTTCTATTGAATCGGCTATCAAATCTCGCGACTGTAACGAATAGCTCATGCCTTCAGTACCCATGGAAATGCCGTCACTCACCCCAATGGTATTGAACCGCAGGCCCACCAGATCTGCAGCATCCACTCCTTGCTTGACCTTTGCAGCCAGGTCATTTAGGTGCATGTTGCAGGTGTTACCCTCCCACCACACGCTGGCGATACCGACTTGCGGCTTGCTCATGTCGGCATCGGTCAGTCCCGCGCCGTACAGCATGGCCTGAGATGCGCCCTGCGACGGCGGCTGAGTGACCCGCGCGCTGACCCGATTAAGTTTTTTTGCCATTTCGATCTCCGTGACCGTTACTTAAACTCACCGCTTAGCAGAATATCAAAAACGCAAGCGGCCGCCCACCGCGCTACTGGGGCATAATTCGAAGCGGATGGTGATGCGCGCGGGACGTGGATTGAACTGAGTGATTCTACTCTGAGACAGCCTGCTCGTTAGCCTTGATCAGTTCTTCCTTCCTTACTGCAAGATTGCTAACAGCGTACTCGGGGATGATGTAGGCCCAGCCTTGCCAACGCGCGTTCAGAGATTCCGCCTCCTGTCGTATTGACATATTATCGTCTTCCGCTCCAGTCGGGCTCGCGCTTTCTCCACCTGCACCGTCACTTTGATCTACTTCACTTAGCCGATTAGGGATTGCGCTGCTAACACTCGCGTGCAGGACAACGTACATCTGATCAGCCACCTTTGTAGCCTCGAGTTCAACCTGCAAGCCGTCGAAGGCCTTGATCTCTGCAACGAACTCAGAATCTGACTCCTTCTCGATCACGGAGACCGGCGCGACATCCTCTAGGGTCAGCTCAGCAAAGGTGGTGGCAATGGTGTTAATTCCCCACTGAGAATCTACTACGGTGCCTTCCGGCTGATCCACTAAGATGTAATCCGTCTCATCGCCGTTCTCCCTGCGAATCACCACGGTCTCACCGTCGGCGTGCTGTACTCTCACTTCGTGTACGCGATCACGTGTTAGTTGCAGTATCTCTCGATCCAACCACTCATTGGCCTGCTTGTCTATGGGCAAGGACCCTTGCACCAACCAGGCCTGCTTCTCATTCGGGATTCGCACATACCAATATTTGCTTTCGGTAGACCCGGCCGAGCTCGCTTCTTTACCGACGATAAGATTCACTAAGGCGTCACCATTTTCACCCTCAACAGTCACTTGCAGAGATTTCGCGCCCGCCTCGTCTACGTCCTGCAGATCTAATTTCTGGTATAGCTCCGGATTAGAAGTCTTAGGCTCCAATCGTTTGAGCTCGGCAAGACCGATTATGAACTTACGTAGTTTCTCAGAATCTGCAGGATATCCAGATTTCTCCTGTACTACCCATTGATTGTCTTCGCGAACAACAGTAAACGTGTCTTGGTTGGTCTTTCCTTTTAGTTTATTAGCAGAATTGATCTGGCCCATCAGCTCCGGAAAAAGTGTACCCCCTTGCTTTGTTTCGGAGATTGGCTCGCGTTGCGTCCAAATCGCCGCCGCGATGACTACGATCACGAGCACTGCCAATGTCAACAACGTTTTGTGATTAATCACGACGGGGGCTCTACACTTTTCCGGTGGGTGCCACTCAGAGCATGTTTTCTACGTCGAACCTGCCAGGCACTCACTGCCATACCGCTAAGCACGATAAGAATCGGTACCAAACCAATGTTTACGAACTTCAGAGTTGTCTCTAATCTCTGAATGTCTTGATCCAACCGATGGCGCACGTCACGAAGATCTTTACGTATCTGTACCTTCTCCTCGCGGAACTTAGTAATCTCTTGCTGCTGCGCTTCACTCAAGATCAACGTATCCTTTTCGGTCTTACCACTCTCGAGGCTCACTAATCGCTGCTCTGTTTGGTCGAGACGATTGAGCAGATCCTGCTCCTTGGCACGGAAGCGCAATTCGGCGTCCTGACGAATTTCCTGGACCCTGTCGAATGGTCTTGCAAAGTTACCTCTGTTACGCACGCTGATCAGGTCATTACTGCCCGTTAGGTTGTCGACCGCGTTGACCACAAACGCCCCATTTGCAGCTTGAGGCAGAGCGATCTCCGTACCGAGAAAATTCTGCACGGTCACCCAAAATTGATCTTGTAACAAATCGGTATCTGCCACCACGATAAGATTCACGTCTTCCTGCGAGCTGGCAAGGTGCACACGTGGTGTGTCATTGGTCTGTTCAGTGAGTTGATCTTCGTCATTTACGTCCCCAGATTCCGCGGGCGGAGCACCTTTTGGAAAAATGCTTTCCACCGGCCCGGTCACGCGCACCGCCAAGGTTAGTGATTTCCCGCCAGGCTGATATCGCCGCAGCAGATCTTCCAAATCGGCGTCGAAACCGAGCCCACCGGAATCGATCTCCATGGCATTGTCACTGGTGGTAAGCAAGGGTTTGATCTCGGTAGTCTTCTCCGTTCTAGTAGTTAGTATTCCAGGGGTGGCCAGCACCAGATCACCCAAACGAGCGGTGACTATATCGTCTGGATCCATGAGCTGCGGTGGGATATTCATCCACACCGGATACTCCACTATCGGATTCCGCGCGTCCTGTGCTGCACGCACCGTCAACGCCAGTCTCAGATCTCCGGCCACTTTGCCCGGCACAAGATCCAAACCCCACGCATTTAGTAGATCATCGAACTCCGAGCTGCTGCCGCCCGGCGCGCCTGCAAAACCTCCGGTCTGATCCGCTTCGGCATAAGGGTCGACGAATACCACAGCTCGACCACCCGCCAATACAAACTGCTCCACGGCGTATGAAGCGGATTCACTCAGAGCCTTGGGGTGCACTAACACTAACACGTTCACCTCTTCGTCTATCTGTTCTACATCCATTGCAATTGTGCGTACTTCGAACAGTTGACGTAGCTGCTCAATTACCATCCAAGGTCTTGAAAAACCCCCTCCCGGCTGAACTCCACCATCCACCGGCAACGAGCTCATTAACCCAACAACCATCTGTTTGGGATTAGCGAGCTGATAAATCAGTTTAGTCAAGTCATATTCAAGAAACTGTTCGCGCTCGATGGAAAAAAACGAAATGACTTCCTGGTCGTCTAAGGAGTTGGTACCCACCAGTCCGAAATACAGGATCGAGTTTCCATCTCCAAGCGGAATGCCCTGTAGACCAAAACTCACCGCTCGATCCTCATCCTCAGAAAAGGGTTCCGGATCGATCAGTGTTACTAAAAGCTTGCCGTTCGAATAACGTTGGTATTCATCCAACAGCTCTCGCACTCGGTTAGCATAGCTACCAATCACGGGCAACCGAGTTGCAGCTTCCTCGGTCAAAAAAAGTCGAAGCGATATAGGTTCTTCTATTTGTTCAAGAACATTTTTTGTCCCTATAGACAAGGTATACAGCTCATTCTCCGTTAAATCGATTCGCGCTGAACTCAAGGCGTTATTGCTGACCACGTTCACCGCCAACAATAGAACAGCCGCCAGAATTAAAACGCTGGTTGTTAAAAGCCTAGAATGCATTCGGTGAAACCCCCATCTTGTTAATCTGCCTTCTTCAGTTCAATCACGACTGTGTTGGCAAATAGAAAAAAACAGATTAATGAACCGAAGTAAATAATATCTCGCAGATCAACGACCCCTTTACTAATAGCATTGAAATGTGTGAGGAAACTAAACGAACTAATGGTCTGCACGATCAATTCCGGCGCCCACGCATCAAAAAAATCGAGGACTAAGGGATAACCGCTAAGAATGAATAACAAACAAACAACAACACTAACGATGAAAGCAATGACTTGATTTCTAGTCAAAGCCGAAATACACGAACCTATGGCCAAGAATGCCCCTGCCATAAGAACGCTGCCCAAATAACTCGCAAGAATCACGCCATTATCCGGTTCACCGAGATAATTCACTGTCAACCAAATAGGAAATGTGAGAACTACCGCTAACGTGGTGAAGATCCATGCAGCGAGAAACTTACCAATTACTGCGTGCGCCATGGTTACCGGCAAAGTCAGCAACAACTCAATGGTGCCTGTTTTGCGCTCCTCTGACCACAGTCGCATCGCTAGCGCCGGAATCAGAAACAAAAACAACCAAGGATGAAAGCTAAAGAAAGGTAGTAGATCGGCCTGCTCCCTCTCAAAAAAACCGCCTAGATAGAATGTGAACACCCCGCTAAGCAACACGAATATGACGAGAAATACATATGCGATGGGCGTCGTGAAGTAGCCCGCAAGCTCCCGTCTACAAATCACCCAAATATTGTCCATCATTCACAACCTCGCGAAGCAAAAGATC